>CALFYH010000387.1 GCA_937952155.1 uncultured Saprospiraceae bacterium | reverse complement strand
ATATTTTTTTTATTACTCTACTAAAATACCTATGTATTCACCATTGGCAATCCGTGTAAGATGTCCAGGCTCATTGATATCAAATACGATGATAGGTAGATTGTTTTCCTGACACAATGTGAATGCTGTCATATCCATGACGGACAATCCCATGCTGATCACTTTGGCAAAAGAGATTTTATCATATCTCACAGCGTTAGGGTTTTTTTCGGGATCACTGTCGTAGATACCATCAACTCTGGTACCTTTCAGAATGACATTGGCGTTGATTTCATTAGCACGAAGTGCGGCAGCAGAGTCAGTTGTAAAATATGGACTTCCTGTACCAGCTGAAAATATCACAACTCTGCCTTTTTCGAGATGTCTGATGGCTCTCCTGCGTATATATGGCTCAGCAATTTGTCTCATTTCTATCGCTGTGATAAGTCTTGTGTACACGCCATTGGTCTCTAAGGCGCTTTGTAAAGCCATACCGTTGATACAAGTGGCGAGCATACCCATATAGTCGCCCGTGACTCGTTCTATACCTGATGATTCGGCACTTAGTCCACGGTATATATTGCCACCACCTATTACAATCGCTACCTCAGCTTTTTGTGCTACGAGTTCTTTTATTTGATTAGCATAATAATGCAGCATATCAGAAGAAATGCCAAATCGTTGTTCACCCATGAGTGATTCTCCGCTGAGCTTTAGAAGGATTCTTTTGTATTTCAGGGCCATGATTATGATTTTATTAGGTCTAGGGAATAAATTGGCTAGTTTTGGGTATAAAAAAAGAGCGGTTATTTGCCGCTCTCTTTTTTATTTTTATCCTAATTTTACATGCTTGAATCCTGTAGCGGTTAGCTCTGGATTTTTTGACTTAAGATATTCTGCTACACTGATCTTGCCATCTTTAACAAATACTTGATTCAACAAAGTATTGTCTTTGAAAAATTTGTTAAGCTTTCCGATAGCTATTTTCTCAAGCATATCTTCTGGCTTACCTTCGTTTCTAGCGATTTCTTTACCTATTTCTATTTCTTTGCTGATAATATCCTGTGGCACATCGTCTTTGTCCAATGCTACAGGCTTCATAGCTGCTACTTGCATTGCTGCATCTTTACCAGCTTCCAAATATTTAGCATCTGCCAAATTCAATCCTACAAGCACACCAGCTTTATTGCCCATGTGAATATATGATGCAACCAATGGCGCTTCCAATGTCTGATAGTCAGCTATTTCGATTTTTTCGCCGATACGAGCTACTTGTTCAGTTAGTATAGTACCTATATTGCTACCATTCATAGCTTGCTGAAGGAGACCTTCTGCATTTGCAGGGAACGTGCTTAATGCAACTGCAGTGATGTCTTTAGTAAGTTGTACGAAGTCTTCATTTTTGGAAACGAAATCTGTCTCACAACTCAATCTTACCACTACACCTCGCTTATTGTCATCAGATACCATTGCTATTACTACACCTTCTTTTGCGTCTCTATCTGCTCTTTTTTCAGACATTTTTTGTCCACGTAATCTGAGCAATTCGATGGCTTTTTCGAAATCACCTTCTGCTTCAGTAAGTGCTTTCTTACAATCCATCATTCCCACTCCGGTCTGTTCTCTGAGTTCTTTTACTGCTGAAGCTGAAATTACTATTTCACTCATGGTTTATCCTTTATAAAAATTTTAAAATATTTAATTATTATCTTCTTTAGAGTCTAGTTTTGCAACTCTTCTTTCTTCCAATCCTTCTTTGATGGCACTTATTACGTAATCAGTGATCAATTTTACAGATTTTGAAGCATCATCATTAGCAGGAATGGCAAAATCCACTTTATTAGGATCTGAATTGGTATCTACCATAGCGATGGTTTTCATTCCCAATCTTTTTGCTTCTGCTAATGCAATGTGCTCATGGTGAATATCTACCATAAATACAGCACTAGGCAATCTGTTCAAGTTTGCAATACCACCCAAGACTTTTTCCAACTTATCTTTCTCTCTTGAAAGCGTCAATCTCTCTTTTTTTGTAATAGAAATCGCTGGGTCAGTCAGCATTTTTTCGATGCTATTCATCTTTTTTACTGATTTTCTGATGGTCGCAAAATTCGTCATCATACCACCTAACCATCTTTCAGTTACGAAAGGCATCTCAGCACTTCTCGCAGCAGTAGCTACTATATCCTTAGCTTGTTTTTTAGTAGCAACAAAAAGAATTTTTTTACCTGATTTTGCCATTTGTTTCATGGCGAAAGCAGCTCTGTCAAGACATTCTGCTGTTCTATTCAGGTCTATTATGTGAATACCTTTTCTTTCCATGAAAATGTAGGGAAGCATTTTAGGATTCCATTTTCTCTTAAGGTGTCCGTAATGCACTCCGGCTTCTAACATTTCATTATATGTCGGCTTATTCATTTTTTGTTTAAATTTATCTTTAATATTAATAAAATGATGATAAAAAGATTAACGTTTGGAGAACTGGAAGCTCTTTCTTGCTTTTGGTTTACCAAATTTCTTTCTTTCTACCTCTCTGGCATCTCTGGTAAGGAATTTTTTATCCTTTAAAGGCTTCTTAAAGTCTTCATTTATTTTGACCAAAGATCTAGAAATTGCCATTCTGATGGCTTCAGATTGACCCTTAAATCCACCGCCAGCTACTGTGATTTTGATGTCGTATTGACCTTCAGATTCAGCAACTTTAAGAGGATCTAGAATAGTCGCCTGAGTACTTGGCATTGGAAAATAATCTTTCATTTCCTTACCATTGATGGTAATTTTGCCAGCACCTTTGGTGACGTAAATTCTTGCTGTAGAAGCTTTTCTTCTACCTATGCTATTTATCATTTCCATATATTATTAAAATTTAAATGGTTCTGGTTTTTGTGCAACATGCGGATGAGTAGCTCCGGTGTACAGAAACAACTTTTTAACCATTGCTTTTCCTAATTTTGTTTTTGGCAACATACCTTTGATCGCCAACTCAAGTACCATTTCTGGTCTTTTGTCCAGCATCTCTCTTGCTGTTCTCCTACGAAGACCTCCAGGGTATCCTGTATATCTTTGATATTCTTTGTCGTCCAATTTTGTACCTGTAAATCTTACTTTGTCTGCATTTACGACGATTACATAATCACCAGTATCTACGTGTGGTGTAAAATCAGGTTTGTTCTTACCTCTTAGTACAGAAGCTATTCTGGTAGCAAGTCTACCTACGACTTCTCCCTCAGCGTCAACTACATACCACTTTTGGTTTACCGTGGCTGCGTTGGCAGACTTTGTTTTGTAACTTAGTGTATCCACTTTTCTGTTTTTTGATATTTTTGTATAATCTGTTGTGCTTACGATTTTCCGTTTGCGGCCGCAAAGGTAAGTTCTTTCCAACAAAAAAAAATTTTATAACAATTATTTTTAAAGAAAAATTACATAACTCACTGAGAAACAGCTTAAATCTGGCATATAAAAATTTTTGGTATTGATTTAAAGGGCTAATTTGAGATATACTATTTTTATAGTTATTATTTATGTTCGTAATAACGTTTGACAATCAATTAATATGTAATTTGTTTATATTTAGTCAAATACGCAAAATATTTTTATAAAATAATTGGAAGATAAGTTTTTATCATATATTTTTGTGCAGATTTTTATAACCAGAACTTATCAATTTAAAACCAGAACTTATCAAAACGAAATACTACGGTCATGGAAAACTGTTGCTCACGGGTGAGTATGCAGTGCTTGATGGCGCAAAAGCGCTAGGATTACCTACAAAATTTGGACAGAAGTTGGTGGTAAAGCGCACTACTTCTTCTGATTTGATATGGGAAAGCCTTGATATGAAAGGCAAACCTTGGTTTGAGTCCACGATTTCATTGTTTGACTTTTCTGCCGTTACTACTAATAATCAGCAGATATCGGATTATCTTCAGAAAGTTTTAAAAAATGCAGTTAGACTGAATTCTGAATTTTTGTCGCAGTGGAATGGATTTAAAATCGAAACACAACTTGAATTTCCTTTAGATTGGGGTTTGGGATCGAGTAGTACGCTGATTTACCTAATTGCCGAATGGGCTGAGGTGAATCCATTGCTCCTTTATTTCAAAACAGAAGATGGATCAGGTTATGATGTCGCTTGTGCATTTGCAGATGGTCCTGTAGAGTATATCAATTCTCCAGAAGAAGTTTCATATACAGAAGTTGATTTCAATCCTAAATTTAAGGATCAATTATATTTTATCCATTTGGGTAAAAAGCAAGACACAAAACTTGGAATAAAGGAATATCTGAAAGCTGTAAAAAATAAAGCAAATCTGGTGAAATCAATTACAAAAATTACGGAAGACATCAGGTCTGCTACTACGCTCTCACAATTCAGGGATTTGATAGATAAACACGAAGATTTGATTGCTTCTCATACAGGATTTGAAAAGGTCAAGGATACGTTATTCTCAGATTTTGATGGTTCTGTCAAGTCGTTGGGTGCTTGGGGCGGCGATTTTGTTTTGGCAGCTTCGGATGCTGGTAGCGAGAAAGTGCGAAAGTATTTTGCAGATAAAGGTTATAATACTTTTTTTGTGTATAAAGAGCTTGTATTGTAATTGAATCAGAATATATATAAATGAAAAAAGGGAGTTTTTGGCTCCCTTTTTTTATTTACCTTACTATTCGACTCAAAATTAATATCTGTAATATTCAGGTTTGTAAGGACCATCAACAGTCACACCGATATAGTCAGCTTGATCTTTGCTCAAGGTTTCTAACTCTACACCGATTTTTGCTAAGTGCAATCTTGCAACTTTTTCATCAAGGTGTTTCGGTAAAGTATATACTTTGTTTTCGTATTTGTCTGAGTTTTGCCAAAGCTCTAATTGTGCTAATACCTGATTTGTAAAGCTATTGGACATCACAAATGACGGATGACCTGTAGCACAACCTAGATTGACCAATCTACCTTCAGCTAGAATAATGATGTCCTTGCCATCGATATTATAAAGATCTACTTGTGGTTTGATTTGATCTTTTGTATTACCATAGCATTTATTGAGCCAAGCCATGTCTATCTCATTGTCGAAGTGACCGATATTACAAACGATTGTTTTGTCATTCATCTTTCTGAAGTGCTCTTCTCTGATGATATTTTTATTGCCTGTAGCTGTAACGACGATGCTTGCTTCTGCCAAGGCATTATCCATTTTTTTAACAGCAAATCCATCCATTGCTGCCTGAAGCGCACAAATTGGATCTATCTCTGTCACGATTACTCGGCAACCTGCACCTCTAAGAGACGCTGCTGATCCTTTTCCTACATCACCGTATCCAGCTACTACAGCAACCTTTCCAGCCATCATGATATCAGTTGCTCTTCTGATTGAGTCCACAAGCGACTCTTTGCAACCATATTTATTGTCAAACTTAGATTTAGTTACAGAGTCATTTATATTGATAGCTGGTAGTACTAATGTACCATTTTTCTCTCTTTCGTACAATCTGTGTACACCAGTTGTGGTTTCTTCAGAAAGCCCTCTGATACCTTGTACAAGCTCAGGATATCTGTCAAAAACCATATTTGTAAGGTCTCCGCCATCATCCAAAATCATATTTAAAGGCTGACCATCTTCAAATGCAAAAAGTGTCTGCTCTATACACCAATCAAACTCTTGCTCATTCATCCCTTTCCAAGCGAAAACAGGAATACCCTCAGCAGCAATCGCCGCAGCAGCGTGATCTTGAGTAGAGAAAATATTGCATGATGACCAAGATACTTCCGCACCCAATTCTTTAAGCGTTTCTATCAAAACTGCTGTCTGAATAGTCATGTGAAGACAACCAGCAATTCTGGCTCCTTTTAGCGGCTTGGATGCGCCAAACTCTTCTCTGATGGACATTAACCCTGGCATCTCGGCCTCAGCAAGCATGATCTCCTTGCGTCCCCAATCCGCCAACTTAATGTCTTTTACCTTATACATTTGTTTCGAATCTGTATTTACCATTATTGTATTTTTTTATTTAATAAATCTTGGTGCAAAGTTAAGGTTTTTATTATTCAAATTTTGAAACTTCCTGATTCATTAACGTATTATGAACATATTTCTTTGAACTAGATGTGTATTTATTTTGGAAAAACTCCTTTTTATATCTGAGAACTGTAACTTTGTGCGTATTTTAAAATTACGTGCATAGAACGATATGATGGATCAATTAATTAAAAAATTTCCTGCCCAGTTGAAAGAAGGCTTGGAAATAGGCGAAAGTACATTCATAAGACCACATCATTTTCAAATACAGAAAATCGTCATGACTGGTATGGGTGGATCAGGTATTGGTGGCGCTTATGTGGCTGATCTCATCGCTGATGAATGTCCATGTCCTTATCTTATCAAAAGTGGATATACATTGCCTACTTATGTGGATAAGCACACATTGGTCATCGTCTCTTCTTACTCTGGTAATACTGAAGAAACGATAGCTTCAATGCACCAAGCTATGGACAAAAATGCTAAAATCGTATGTATCTCGTCTGGAGGCAAGGTAAAAGAACTCGCTAAAACTCACGGATTTGATTTTGTAGAGTTGCCTAGTGGTTGGCCATCGCCTAGGGCTTGTTTGGGATATTCGGTGGTTTGTCAGTTATATGTTTTGTACCATCTTCATCTTATTAATGAAAAAATCATCGACAATATAAAAACAGCGGCGGATTTACTCAGCTTTGAGCAAGAAGATATTATGTCGAAAGCTGAAAAACTTGCAGATCTTATAGCCAATAAGTTACCTGTAATATACACGGCGGATCGCATGTCTTCAGTAGCAGTAAGATGGCGCCAACAAATCAATGAAAATGGAAAAATGTTGTGTTGGCATCATGTCTTGCCAGAGATGAATCACAACGAACTGGTCGGATGGAAACACAAACAAGAAAATGTAGCCGTTATATTTTTGAGATATAAAGATGACCTTAAACAAGTACAA
The DNA here is from genome assembly GCA_937952155.1 of uncultured Saprospiraceae bacterium. Taxonomy (GTDB): domain Bacteria; phylum Bacteroidota; class Bacteroidia; order Chitinophagales; family Saprospiraceae; genus OLB9. The sequence continues at coordinate 3,741 of CALFYH010000387.1, read as the reverse complement.
CTTAGGACAGATCTCACAAAACAAATCATCACGGCACTGGCACCACATGTGATAGAAATATATGCCAAAGGACAAACAACAGCCGATAAAATGATGTATATGACACATTTGGGAGATTGGTTGAGTTGGTATTTGGCACAAAAAAACAATGTCAATGCATCCGAAATCCAAGTAATAGATTTCCTAAAGGCAGAGCTGGAGAAATCGAAAATTTGAAGGAAAAAAAATCAATTTCTGACTTATGTTTATGTCATTTAAAAGATTCATAATATACCTTTATATTGGTCCTTGCTTGTAAATATATAATTGGAATCGTAAAAGATTTAATATAAACTAGGAGCAAGGGAAGTTAGGTTTTGTTAATTGAAGGGTCTTTGCACTAATCGGGGCAGAAACCCTTTTTTTATCCAAAATCAGAATTATATTCCCAAATCCTTCATCATCGAAGCCAATTTGCTGTCCAACTGTGTAGCTGTTGACTTAAAAGCTTCCTTACTTGGCAGTTCTGATTTCACACTGCAATAAAACTTAATTTTGGGTTCTGTACCTGATGGTCGGGCTGAAATAATACTACCATCTTCAGTAAAAAATTGTAGCACATTGGATGAAGGAAGTTCAATTTTCACAACATCACCGGTACGCATATCTTTAGATGTAGATGTTTTATAATCCTTGAGCATGATGACTTTATTTCCACCCAATTCTGTAGGTGTATTTGCCCGATAAGTGTCCATCATGGCTTTTATTTCTTCGGCACCTGCTTTACCCTTTTTGGTGATAGAAATGAGTTTTTCCTTATAAAAACCATATTTTATGTAGAGGCCGAGCAAAACATCATACATACTTCTACCTTGATCTTTGTAGTAAGCTGCCAATTCCGCAAACATACAACATGCCACTACAGCATCTTTATCTCGTGCATGCTCGCCCACTAAGTAACCATAACTCTCTTCGCCACCAACTACAAAAGTTTTTTTGCCTTGTCTTTGGGTCATTATTTCACCAATATACTTAAATCCTGTTAAGACATTGAGACATACGACATCTTTGGAAGCAGCGATGGCATCTATCATATATGAGGTCACGATGGTCTTGACGACATATTGGTCACCATCGAGTTTGCCAGCACTTTCCCACGCAGACAACACATAATCTACCAATAAACACAAAGCTTGATTGCCATTCAATAAGATAAATTGACCAGCATCATCTTTAATCGCTAGCCCTACACGGTCTGCATCCGGATCGGTAGCCATGACAATATCCGCATCTACTTCCGCAGCTTTTGCCAATGCCAAGGTTAGTGCTTCAGCCTCTTCTGGGTTGGGATAAATGACGGTTGGGAAGTTGCCATCTACAACCATTTGCTCATCCACCGTAATAACATTGGAAAATCCGAATCTTTTTAATGCAGGTGGAACCATGACACCACCAGTACCGTGGATAGGCGAAAATACAATCTTCAAATCATGTTGCCGCTGTATCGCGTCTTTCGAAATAGAAAGCTTTGCTAGATCATCCAAATATTTTTCATCTATTTCCTTACCTATTTTTTCAATGTTGGAATCTATACCTTTGAAATTGACTTCGCTAATATCTTTAATTTTAAGGACTTCGGCCATCACGGCTTCATCATGGGGCGCTACCAACTGTCCTCCATCAGCACCATAGGCTTTGTACCCATTATATTCTTTGGGATTGTGCGAAGCAGTAAGCATGACACCACTTTGACAACCAAGCGATCTGATAGCATAGGACAATTCAGGTGTTGGTCTCAATCCTTCAAAAAAATACACATATATACCGTTGGCTGAAAATACATTTGCCACCACATTTGCAAAAACAGATGAATTATTGCGATTATCATGCGCTATAACCACCTTTATTTGTTGATCGGGATAAATCTTTTTGAGATAATTGCTCAGTCCTTGTGTAGCTGTTCCTAAGGTATATTTATTGACACGATTAGAACCGACGCCCATGATACCTCTGAGTCCACCTGTACCAAACTCTAAGTCACGATAAAAAGCATCCGTCAACTCAGTCACATTTTTATCATCTATAAGTTGGCGTATTTCGGCTTTTGTACTTTCGTCATAATCATCTGTAAGCCATGTATTTATACGATCCATTAACACTTGATCAATAGGGAGATTTTCCATTTCTATGCTGAAATTATTTAATTAAATATATATGATGGACAAATGTAAATCTTATCTTCATAAAAAACAAACCATTATCAATAATCAATAAAATTGCTGATAAACATCATTTTTGTTGCTTATACCGTATTATATCCTGCCATTTTGTCATTTACTCGTAAGAATGTCTTATTTTTGCAGTCCAAATTTTATTATTAAGCATGTACGATGATAATGTGACCCTTTTGGGGATCAAAAAAGAAATAGACGAGACAAAACAAGGTCAAGTTTTGTACTACGATCAAGCAAATAATGGTCTTAGAAAGTTTTATATAGAATCTTATGGTTGTGCCATGAATTTTAGTGATTCGGAGATAGTTGCCTCAATTCTTGCTGGTGAAGGCTATGGACCAACCAAAGATATGGAAGAAGCCGACTTAATCTTGGTCAATACCTGTTCTATTCGCGAAAAAGCAGAAGATACCGTAAGGAATAGGTTGAGAGTATTCAATAGCTTGAAAACCAAAAAACCTGACATGCTAATAGGTGTGCTTGGCTGTATGGCAGAGCGACTCAAAGCCAAACTTCTGGAACAAGAAAAACTTGTGGACATCGTAGTAGGCCCAGATGCATACAGAGATCTTCCCAATCTTATTGCGAAAGCGGATGATGGCGAAAAAGGGATCAATGTATTGTTATCACGGGAAGAAACGTATGCTGACATATCTCCACTTCGATTGGATAGCAATGGCATAGTAGGTTTTATATCCATCATGCGTGGATGTGATAATATGTGTTCGTTTTGTGTAGTGCCATTCACTCGAGGTCGTGAACGAAGCAGAGATGCATATTCCATCGTTTCAGAAGCATCCGATTTGTACAGTCGTGGATTCAGAGATGTGACATTATTGGGCCAAAATGTGGACTCTTATAAGTGGACTTCACCTGACGAAACCGAGCATGTAAATTTTGCACAATTGCTGGAAAGAGTCGCACTCATTCATCCAGATTTGAGAGTAAGATTTTCAACATCGCATCCCAAAGATATCACGGATGAAGTGTTGCATACTATGGCAAAATACGAAAATATTTGTAAATACATCCATCTTCCTGTACAGTCAGGCAATAGTCGTATTCTCGATTTGATGAATAGAACGTATGATCGTGAATGGTATATGGAGCGTGTAGCTTCGATATATCGCATCATACCTGATTGTGCTATTTCATCTGATATGATCGCCGGATTTTGTACAGAAACCGAAGAAGAGCATCAGGATACCATCAGCATGATCAAGTATGCAAGATACAGTATGTCCTATATGTTTTTCTATTCTGAAAGACCGGGTACGCTTGCCGCAAAAAAACTGGCAGATGATATCCCTGAAGAAATCAAAAAAAGAAGACTACAGGAGATCGTAGATACCCAAATGAAGATGTCTCTTGATGTCAATTTGCTAGATGTAGACAAGACCTTCAAAGTGCTAATAGAAGGAGATAGCCGTAGGTCTGACCAAGAGTTTAAAGGCAGAAATAGCCAAAATAAAATGATCAACTTTCCAAAAAAAGATGGTCTGAAGGCAGGAGAATATACATGGGTAAA
>CALFYH010000386.1 GCA_937952155.1 uncultured Saprospiraceae bacterium | reverse complement strand
TTCTCGTCGTTGTAGTATTTATTATAGAATTGATCGACGCTATCTCGTATCTCAAGATTTTCCTTATATGGATTTAGCAAATGGATATTATCTGGCAATTCTCCATCAAAATCTACATTTTTATAAAAGTCCAATATCCAAGATGCTTTTGTCATTTGGAAAATAAAAAATAAATCAGTAAAACCATGGAAAAAGATTTATCAAAACTCATAACAACCTTGATCCGGCACACTTTTTCTAATCTTGCCCAAGATATCATCTGTTACTCCTGAAAGTTGCTTTGCCTTCGATAATACAACTGACATTGTATCAAGTCGATAATCATCTTTGCGTTGATCCAAAAATAACTTATCATTAGACTTGAGATTTATACATTCCGTACAATTATCAAAAAAATTGGGGAAATTCTTTGCGTCAAGCAATTCATCGACTCTGAAAGAACAATGGTCGAATGCATAATTGAAATCGCTTGGATTTTCTGACACATGGATGAGTCCGACTTCATCTCTGTCATTACCTGTAAATATACAATTTGTAAAACTTGCATCCATTCGATTGATAAATGCACCTTTAGTACATAATGGATCGCTGCAATAGAAATCAGTAAGAATTAAAGCTTCGTTTTGTCCTTCATAATTGGCTACAGAGCAATAATCAAAACGATATTTGCCGCCATAGGTCAGTTGTAATCCATAACTCGCATTGCCGTAAAATAAACAATTCGCTCCATAAATCGATGCATGTCGCCCAATGATAGCTGGACCACCTGTATTGCTTATCTGACATCCGTACAAGCTGACCTCAGCTAATGAATCTGCCCTAATGCCTACAATGGAATTTTTTATAATCGTATGATTTAGCTTATTTTGATGACTCTCATGCCAAAAAAGCATTCCGACCCATTGTGATTTCACATCCGCATATTCTTCTTCCAATCTGTCTCCCTGGATGATGACCGGCGACTCAGGCGTACCTAAAGTTTCAATACGCCCATCTTTGAGAAAGACCAACAATCCATCATTATATATAGTACTCGAATCTCTTACAATGCCTCCATGTACATGTATCTTGGTACCAGCAGGCAACACTAATGTGCAACTATCCACAAACAAAATTCCATAAATCACATATGGCTTCGGATCATCCCAAATCCTTTGACCAAAATCACATGAGTATAGAAAGCGTTTACCTTTGCCTTCTGGTGGTGTGATATAATTGGCATTTTGGCCCCAAGCTTCGAGATGGGCAGTAAATATTTTTCCGTTGGCATCTATGTCAATTTGGTCTTCAAGTATAAAAGGTGAAATACTCAATGGCTGGTCAGGATCTACAGTCACCTCTACAAATATATAAATACTATCGCCTCCTGCTATTTCTAAATTTTCCACAAAAGGACCTTTTGCTCCATCTGCATTGATGCGGAAAAAGGCATTTTTTTCTTGTCTTAATTTTACATCTACCAAGATAGGCTGGTCCTTTTTATTATAAACCTTTAGCCATCGTGTAGCCGAACCAAGCGTTGTAAATACAGTATCAATACGCAAAGTATCCACTGAAAAAGCAATATCTACATCATCACCTTCATAATAATCATCTCGACGACATGACCAAACTGAAATCAGCAGACATATAACACCTATTGCAAAATATT
>CALFYH010000385.1 GCA_937952155.1 uncultured Saprospiraceae bacterium | reverse complement strand
CTTTCCCTACACGACGCTCTTCCGATCTATAAGATTTGATGATCTCCTTCACCAATCTATGTCGCACTACATCTTCAGAGCTTAAAAACAATTGGCCTATGCCGTCGATAGGTTTTAAGATATCGAGCGCTTTTCGCAATCCCGATTTTTGATGTCCTGGCAAGTCTATTTGGGACAAATCTCCAGTAATAATCGCCTTGGCACTTGGACCTATTCTGGTTAGAAACATCTTGAGTTGCGTTGTCGTACAGTTTTGGGCCTCGTCAAGTATGATGAAGGCATGATCTAAAGTTCTACCACGCATGAAAGCCAAAGGTGCTACTTCTATAACCCGATTGGTAATAAAAAAAGCAAGTTTTTCGGCTGGGAGCATATCGTCCAAGGCATCATACAATGGCCTAAGATATGGATCCACTTTTTCTTTCATATCACCAGGCAAAAATCCTAAATGCTCGCCTGCTTCTACTGCTGGTCTTGTAAGAATGATCTTTTTTACTAGCTTTGATTTTAAGGCTCTGATGGCCAAAGCTACGGCTGTGTATGTTTTACCTGTACCAGCTGGACCAATGGCAAAGACAATGTCATTTGCTTCAGAACATTCTACTAAAGCTTTTTGATTTTTAGTTTTTGCCTTGATTGGAGAACCGTTTTTGCCATAAACAATGACGCCACCTGCAGAGTGTTGACTGATCTTATTGTCGGCTGCATGATCGCTGACCAATAAATCTTCGACTACTTGTGTAGAAAAATCGTGTTTGTCCTGTATCATGCGCACCATGACTTCCAATTTGGATTTTACGGCTTCAGTACCTTTTTTCTCACCTTTCAGTTTCACCTGATTGCCACGCGATGTGATTTGTACATCGGGATAAGCCTTTTTGATCAGATTGATCTTTGAATTGTTTTCTCCTAATAAGTCTAAAGGATCAATACCTTCGATGGTCAATATTATTTCACTCAATATGATTATAAAATTTAAATTTTGTCTGACAATTGATATTTATTCTAAAAAAAGGAAAGCAAATTGATTTA
>CALFYH010000384.1 GCA_937952155.1 uncultured Saprospiraceae bacterium | reverse complement strand
CAACAAATAACGCTTGACCCTATAGTTTTGGAGAATAGTGTTCAAATGCTGGATGCGGTCACTGTTACCGCCAAAACGCCCTATATCGAGCGAAAAATAGATCGAACCGTGGTCAATGTAGATGCGCTCATCGCCAATTCGGGCAGTAATGCACTCGAAGCTCTCGAACGTGCGCCAGGGATTTCCATCGACCAAAACGGTAATATCAAACTAAAAGGCAGATCTGGTGTCACTGTATTTATTGACGATAAACCCACCTATTTATCAGGCTCTGAGCTGGAGAATTACCTAAAATCATTGCCCGCAGGTACGGTCAAACAAATAGAAATCATGCCAAATCCACCAGCAAAATATGATGCTGCAGGAAATTCGGGTGTGATCAATATCATCACTAAACGCTCAAAAACTTTTGGTTTTCATGGCAATACAGTTTTAAGCTTACAGCAAGGAAGATATACTAGGAGCAATAATAGTCTCAATCTTAATTTTAATAAAAATAAGATCAGCATTTATGCAAATATCAATGGTGGATTCAGAAATAGTTTTCAGGATCTGAATATCAATCGATATTATAAAAATGATCAAAATATCAGAACTGCTTCATTTTCTCAAAATTCTTATATCGTCAAAGATGGACAATCTACCAATACAAAAGTTGGCTTGGATTATTATGTAAATGATAAAACTACGGTAGGTATATCTGCGAAAGGTCTTTTGAGCCTGTCAGGCGATGAGACGGATAATACTGCATACGTAAGTGATGCGCAACTACATATTATCAATCGTGTCATTGCTGATAACACTACTGATAATACTTTTGATAATGGTACCTTTAATATTTATCTAAAACAATTGCTAGATACTGTAGGTAGTGTACTCACCGTAGATGCGGACTATGTTAGATATACATCTGGTAGCAAGCAGGTGTTCAAAAACTATATTTATAATCCTGAAAATATAAAAACATACGAAGATCAAATCGATGGTGAGATTCCATCAGTCATCAGTATATATGCCGCCAAAGCGGACTATAGTAAGCCGATAAACGCAACTACAAAACTGGAGGCTGGTATAAAATCTGCTTTTACAAAGACGGACAACGAAGCCATTTATAGCAGAACTATCGATGGTGAAACAAAAACAGATTACGGTCTAAGCAATAGATTTTTGTATGACGAATGGATCCATGCTGGTTATGTCAATATCAATAAATCCATTGGCAGACTGGGCTTACAACTGGGATTAAGGGCTGAAAACATGACGCTCAAAGGCAATCAATTGGGGAATATTGTCCAAGCTGATTCCAGTTTTACGCGTAGCTATTTCAATGTTTTTCCAACATTTTACGCTACATATCAAGCAGATTCAGTAGGAAATCATGTTTGGAGTTTTTCTTTTGGAAGACGTATAGACAGGCCATTTTTTCAAGACTTAAATCCATTCATTAGCCCATTAGATAAGTTTACTTTTTATGGTGGAAATCCAGGACTTCTACCTACATATTCCAATAATTATTCCATTACCCATTCTTTTAAAAATATAATAAATACTACCATCAGTTACGCAAAAACCATAGATGGCATCAATGAAACGCTGGAAATCAAAGATGGTATTTATTACAGCCGTCCTGGCAATATTTCGACCAATCATACCATCTCGTTGTCAATGGAAGCTACTGCTGATATCTCCAAATGGTATAAACTCAATATATATGGAGAGCTGGGTCATCAAATATTTAAAAGCGCTCTGTACACCGAACAACTCAACTCATCAGGTACCTACACTGCATTTTCTGCGACTAATAGTTTTCAATTGGGAAAAGGGTGGAATGCTGATCTACGTGGTGATTACCAAAGTAATATTGTATATGCCCAGTTATTAATCAAAAGTTTTGGGACGCTCAATATGGCTATCCAAAAGAAAATTCTCAAGGACATGGGAAGTCTTAAACTCAGTGTAAATGATATTTTATATACCAGAAGAGCAGATGGCATCATCTATAATCTACGCAATACAGATGCAGATTGGAATAGTAGATTAGATACAAGGGCAGCGACAATAGCTTTTTCATATCGTTTCGGAAAGTCCACATCCAATAAACCAAAACATACGGGCACTGGTTCAGAAAGCGAGCAGCAAAGGGTAAAGGGTTAATTAATACAATTGTCGCTTTGGATACATAACGCAAAAATTCCATCGAAGTATTGATGTCATTGGTCGAATGCGGACAATATTTACCAGCTTAAATCATACTTTTGAGTATAAATATATCCGTATGTATGTGACCGCAGATGAATCTGGCGTTAGCTCTAATTTCGATGCGCAGGCTAATAATATCGTTATGTATTCGTCTATAAAAAGTTTAGAAGCGCCATTGCCTTTCAAAAATTTTTCCATTAAATATGTCATGGAAGGAAATGAGTTGTATCGCCTCAGAGGACAAGATTTTATTGTAAATAGTGGTGAATATCTGTTGTGTAATGCATACTGCGAAGGTAAAGTTTGTATCGATAGCAAATCTTATGTCAATGGCATCTGTATTGATATAGATAGTGACATTCTTTCAGAAGTAGTGGCTTCTTACGTGGCACCAGACACCAATAATCCTGACTTGTGTCTTGATAAATACTTCAATTCCAAGGATTTTATGGAGCAACAGTATGATGCTAAGTTTTCTAAATTGGGAAATCATTTGAAGGAATTAGACGCTATTATTAAAAAGAATCCGCATGATGAATACCAATTTTCGCATGAGTTTTATTATAAACTTTCGGAAGGAATTCTTTTAGATTATGTTCCTGTAGTCCGTCAGTTGCAGTCAATCAGAAGTATAAAATCCGAAACCAAAAAAGACTTGTTGAGAAAGCTTTCAAAAGGCAAAGAATTTATAGATTCAAACTATCTTTTGGAGATCGATATTGCAATGGTAGCTATAGAATCCAATATGTCGCAATATCATTTTTTTAGATTGTTTAAAGATGTGTATGGAGTGAGTCCCTATCAATATATCAAACAAAAAAGAATGCAAAAAGCCAATGAAATCATGCAGCGGATTAGATTGCCTTTAGCTCAATTGGCTATGGAAGTAGGTTATAGTGACATATTTTCATTTAGCAAAGCTTATAAACAGCACTTTGGATGTTCTCCTACTCAAGCAGACTTTTCAAAAAAATAACTCCTGCTTCATTCTTCATGTAGCAGGAGCTATTTGGATATATTCTTAATTTTTATTTTCAGTTCAGGATAACAATCTTTTTTACTATTTCTGGAAAGCCAGATTTTTTGATTTTTACAAAATAGAGTCCAGCGTTAAGTTGATGAGTGTCATTAATAGTAAACCGCATTTTATCAACTGCAACAGAGATCAATCTGATTTCATCAAGTTTTTGCCCAGTAGCATTACTTAATTCTGTCACATAATTATCTCGATCCGTTTCCAGTATTTCTACAGTAATGGTTGATGACGATGGATTAGGGTAGATTATTATATTTTCTATTGCTTGATCTTGTATTGCAGTAATGGATTCATTTTTGATATTGATTTCATCAATGAAAAAATTATTTGTACCATCGATACTTGAATCTGCACCAAAATAAAACCTAAATTTGACATTAGATTTATTTTTGAATAGCGCCTGGAATGTATTGCTCAATGTCAGTTTTCTCCATTGGTCAGGTCCATTCGGAAAAAATGCAGAAGAATTGACGCCACCAGTAAGATTGGCCATTGTATTAGTACCTGGCAATCCAGGAAAAACACGCCATGTTTTGCCACAATCCAACGTATATTCTAGTCTAAAGCTATCAGCTTGCGCTTCAGAATTCTTTGCGTAAGCATAATAAAATGACATACTTGGCTTGCTATTGTCTGAGAAATTAAAAAATGGAGTCTCGAAATATGCATTTCTTCCTTTTGAATTTGAAGATGCATTGTCAAGATATAAACAACCACCCGTATCATTGGCACCAATATTTTCCAAAATTTGCCACCCAAAACCATTAGGATCATTTTTAAAAAACTGAAGTTCTGAAGGGATTTTACCATCATCAAAGTTATAAAAGTGCGGCGTTTTTTGTCCGCCATATCCATCATACACTTTTATAAATTTTGTCAGACTATCAGTTCCATTTTGTCCAGAAATGGTTAATGTGACTTTATATTCTCCTGCTTCTGCATAAGTCACATCCACTATCGAATCACTAGAAACGGTAGGAATACCACCTTCAAAAAACCACCTAATAGAACCATTTTTGTCACCTGTCTTACTTTGGCTGTAAAATTTGATCGAATCACCTTTGCAAATAGAATTGTATATCGAGAAAAAGTCGGCTTTTATAGCACAAGGAACTTCACCAATTACACCCGTAGCAATGAGATTACTATCACTGACCAGATGATCCCTTTTGTTGAGACCCAATGAAATAGTTTCTCGCATATAGGCAGCTTGGCCATTTGTAAACATCAATTTGCAAGGAGAATAATCCATATAGTTTTGTACATTTTCGTGAATATCTGGATTGCATATCTTTGCATTATTGATGCTACAAGTTATAAAACCCTTAGTGATAGGTGTGTCTTCTACGAAATCATCTCCACATTCTACACCTGGTGCATTGGATACACCCCAAATATGTGGTAGTCCGAACCAGTGACCTACTTCATGTGTGAGTACTCTTGTATTTTGACTCGTGGCCGTTCCAATGCTTCCCACCAACCAAGACTCACAAACAACGGCATCAGCATACGCTGGGATGCCTACACCAGGTAAAAAAGTGTAAGCGGGTGCGATGTCAATTTTCTTTACAACATATATATTCAGGTATTTTTCAGCTGGCCAAGTATAAGTAAAATCTTCCAGCCTCGATGAGTTCCATACAGTTTTAGGTGTGTAATGCCTTACGATGCCATCTGTGCAATTGCCATAAGGGTCTATACGTGCTAGATGAAATTCAAAGTCAACATTCGCAATATTATTTTTAAATACATCGACCACACGTGATGTATCTTCATTTTGTTTTTGGTAATCGCGATTGAGAATTCTGATTTGGTCAAGTATTTGTTCATCGCTGATATTTTCTGGGCCATTGAGATGAAGGACATGAAATACTACAGGAATAGACATTCTTTGATTCCTAATTCCTGCATTGTGAACCTTTGACTTTATAGAAGCTTGTATTTTCTGTACCGTTCTATAATAGTCTTCCTTGCTTTTAGGATTTTTGTCCCACCATTGTTTAGTGACTATATCGTGGCCACAAGGCTGTGCAAATTGTGCATTCATGGAAATATTGCTCATCACCAAACACAAACCAATGATACATAAGGTTAAATATTTTGACATCATATTATTTTTATGACAAAATTACTTATTTCAACTTCCTTGTGTTTGTCTAAACCTGCTTTTTTCATTTTTCAGAGAAAGAAGATAGTGGTAAGAGTATTACATTTTCTGAAGTAAATACTACGCCAAGAGGATGATTGAATGACTATTATTTATTAATATATTTCAAGTTGCACTATTATAAACGCTCTTATTGCAAAGTATTGACTATTGTATGAACTTATCAAATAATCAATTTGTTTTAATTATCAAATATTTCAGATATGAATAACTTAGATATCGAAATCGGAAAAGATAAAAATATCTTATCGGCTTT
>CALFYH010000383.1 GCA_937952155.1 uncultured Saprospiraceae bacterium | reverse complement strand
AGATTTTTTAAATGGACATCAGATAGTAGATGAATTTGTTGGTTGATAATCAACAAGATATTGGTCAAAATGTACTTAAGAAAGTACTATCAGTTTATAGGTAATCCCTTAGATATGGTGCCAAAGTGTATTCTAATAGTTTTATTACACTGTATTTTTTGATACTTTTCAGGTTGATCCTTCCTTCCAAAATAGCAGGTTTTATTGGGTTAACTTTTGCAAATATGCTTTGCGCCAGTGTTTCATTATAGTATTTTATGGATTCTTTTACGACTTCGGTATCTTTGATGGATACGAAAATCTCCGTATTAATATTGGCTGAGAGCATATCCAAATTGTAACTACCCAAGACTACTTCTTTATGATCGAAAATAAACATTTTTGTATGCAGGTATTGGTCTATACCTTGAAATTCATAAATTTCGATACCCAAATTGATCAAATAATCTCGCTCTTGATAATACACTGGCAGCACAAGGTAAGAATCTGATGTCATCATCGAATTTGTTATTATTTGCACTTTCACACCTTGTTGCACAGCTTTGATTAAAGCCGTAAATATTTCTTCGCTCAAGATCACATAAGGACTTTCTATCAAGATATCAGTTGTTGTACGGTTGATTTTTTCAATGATTGATTGGGTAGTGTTTTTTTCTGTGTATTTATAACTATGTGGTCTATCCATCGTAATTTTCAACCCAGATACATTTGAAAATTTCATACCTAGCATTGTTTTGTTAATTTTATCATCCTGTAGGAAAGGCATCGTCTTCAGATTCTTGAAATATGATTTTATGACCTTCAAATTTTGCTTATCGGTCATTACTTTATCAAATATCAATTCGTCCAGCAAAGCGCTATACCACAATTCTTCAAATTTGTCATTCGCATCTTTGCCTGACCGGCCTGTAAAATAAATCTCCCTATCTTTAAAATTGGTCTGATCACCTATATAAAAATAAGTATTGACAATATTTCTACCACCGATAATACATCTAAGCCTATCACTTACCAAGATTTTGGCATGCATCCTGATCACATTTTTCAGTTTTTTCCTTAAAGAAAAGGCATTAAATATCTTGATCCTTATACCTTTATTGAGCATAAAATTGGTAACTTCTTTCGGTATATGATTATTCAGGGCATCGATAACGATTCTTACCTTTACACCTCTATCAGCAGCTTTGATAATTTCCAAAAGTGTTTGTGATGAAGCTTCGTCATTGCCATAAATATAAGTCGCAATATCCAGAGTGGCTGTTGATTTTTTTATAACCGATATCCTGGCCTGGAGTGATTTGATAGGATCATCGAGGATAGCCACACGGTCATTGGCTCTTGATTCGCCTAAAAAGACAAATAGAAACAAAAAGATTTTAATTATCAATCTCATCCAAATGTTTTTTTGGGCATATGGCCTATTTAAACAGAAACAGATGCTTTGATATGGGCGTATGGATGGTATTCGCTTAGTTCAAAATCTTCATATTTAAAGTCAAAAATAGAAGTGACGTTTGGATTTATTTTCATGATCGGTAACGGTCTTGGTGTGCGTGTCAATTGTTCGCGGGCTTGTTCGAGATGATTATTGTATAAGTGTACGTCCCCAAAAGTGTGAATGAATTCTCCAGCTTCCATACCACAAACTTGAGCAATCATCATTGTAAGCAAGGCATAAGATGCAATATTAAAAGGCACACCAAGGAAAGTATCAGCAGACCTTTGGTACAATTGGCAAGATAATTTGTTTTCTGCTACATAAAACTGAAACAAACAATGACATGGCGTCAAAGCCATTTGATCCAATTCGCCTACATTCCATGCATTGACGATCATGCGCCTCGAATCAGGATTTGTCTTCAGGTCGTGAATGAGTTTAGCGATTTGATCTACAGATTCACCATTAGGTTTTGACCAAGATCTCCATTGTTTACCATAGATGGGGCCTAAATCACCGTTGGCATCAGCCCATTCATTCCAAATCCTTACGCCATTTTCGGTAAGGTAGCCGATATTTGTATCACCATTTAGAAACCATAACAATTCATAAATTATAGACTTAAGATGAAGTTTTTTAGTTGTCAATAACGGAAAACCACTACTTAAATCAAATCGCATCTGATACCCAAAAACACTGATGGTGCCTGTGCCCGTTCTGTCTGTTTTTTCAGTGCCATTTTCAAGAATGTGCTTTAACAAATCCTGATATTGTTTCATTATAATGATTTTTGAAAAGACAAATATACGGCAAGCCTACAAATATTTGCAATAAATCAGATAATCAGAATTTTATATATATCAAATATTAAATAAAATATGCCTAAAACGCTATCGTTTTGTTGTTACATTGTTAGTTTCAGAAAACGTATCTACTAGATTCTCCAACATATTCAAACAAGCTTCTAATTGACTTATTTCAATAAATTCATTTGCGCGATGGGCTTGTGCAATGTCTCCCGGACCACAAATTACAGTTTTGAATCCTTCATCGGCAAATTGCCCAGCTTCGGCAGCATAAGCGACTGTTGTTAGTGCATTATTGCCTGTGATTTTTTGTATGAGTGGTATGATTGCAGAATCTTCAGTCGTTCCTAAAGGCGGTACAGGTGGATGATTTATGCTAGTGTTTATTTCTGCTAGGCTATATCTTTGCTTTAATTCAGTCTCTACCTCTTTTGTATAGCTAATAAATTCATCAATTATCTCATGCACATTATCTTCAGGAATCACCCGTATATCCCAATAAAATGTACAAGTATCCGCTATAACATTGGGTGCAATGCCACCATGTACCATACCACAATGCAAGGTGGTATGATTGGGAATAAATCTATTGTTTATATTTCCTGATGTTTTGAGATTTACCATTTTATTATCAAGCCAGACCATTAATTTTGCAGCAACGTGAATGGCGCTTACTTCTTGCATTATTCTAGAACTATGTCCAGCAGAGCCTTTTACCGTAGTTTCCAGCACACAAATACCTTTCTGTCCGATGACTGTTTGCATATTTGTTGGTTCACCGATGATAGCGAATTCAGGTCGCTCGGTAAAGGATTTTTTTATGGCTTTTGCCAATGCTGGACCTGCGAGACATCCTATTTCCTCATCATAGGAAAACGCAAAGTATATTGGTTTTGTCAATACCCTATTTTTCATATAATCAAGAGATGCAAGACAACAAGCCAAAAATCCTTTCATATCACAGCTACCTCTTCCGTATAATTTCCCATCCTTTTCTATCATCTCAAAAGGTTTACTTTGCCATTCTTGCCCTTCGACGGGAACAACGTCGGTATGTCCAGAAAGAATCAATCCTCCATCAACAGCTGGCCCTATCCTGCAAAAAAGCGACTTCTTTGTATCATTTTCGTTAGGAACAAAATGATAATCCACCTTGTGTACATCGAGTATGCTAGTAATGTATTGCATGATTTCCAGATTGGACTGACCACCGAGCACATCATAAGATATCAGTTGTTTAAGAATTTCCTTTGTTTTAATGATTTGTGTCTTATACATGCTGAATAATTGTATTAAGGATTTACAACAAAATTAAAGAAATTAGCAGTTATTCTCAAAAA
>CALFYH010000382.1 GCA_937952155.1 uncultured Saprospiraceae bacterium | reverse complement strand
ATTGATGGCGTCGTATTGACAAAGCTTGACGGTGATACACGTGGTGGAGCTGCACTTTCTATCAAATACGCTGTTGGCAAGCCAATAAAATTTGTGAGTTCTGGCGAGAAACTAGAGACACTCGATATTTTTTATCCTGAAAGGATGGCTCAACGGATTCTCGGAATGGGAGACATCGTGTCATTTGTAGAAAGGGCCCAAGAGCAATTTGATGAAAAAGAAGCTGAAAGGCTTGAAAAGAAAATTCGTAAAAATAAGTTCGACTTTAACGATTTTCTTGGGCAGCTACATCAGATCAAAAAAATGGGTGATGTAAAGTCACTTATGAACATGATACCAGGTATGAGTAAACTGACCAAAGATATCAATATCGATGACAAAGCTTTTGGCAAAGTGGAAGCAATTATTCTGTCAATGACACCAAAAGAGCGAGCAAATCCTGATTTGCTAAATATGTCTAGAAAGAAGAGAATTGCACTGGGAAGTGGTAAAAATATCCATGAAATAAATATGTTTATCAAACAATTCGATCAAATGCGAAAAATGATGCAAATGATGAGTAAGGGTAAGGGAATGGATAAATTTATGCAAGGTATGCCGAATTTAAATAAAAGATAATTCAATTATTCGGAATAATATTTTGTTATACTGATTAAATATTTTTTTGAATAAAAATCATGACAAATAATAGTTATATTATATTCCAAAATCATATCTTGTGCACAATTATATTTCTTAACAAACACCTTTAAAAAAATGAAGCACTTTTTACTAACATTTTTAGTTTCAATTGTCTTTTTCACCAGTGGGTACAGCCAGCTACCAAGCGGTACAATTGCACCTGCATTTACGGTGACTGACTTAGATGGGAATACCCATGACTTGTATTCATACCTCAATAATGGCGTGAGTGTTGTTATTGATGTCTCAGCTACTTGGTGTGGACCTTGTTGGAATTACCATAACAGTGGTACATTGGAGAATTTTTATAATAGTTATGGTCCCAGTGGAACTGGTGATGTCATGGTAATTTTTGCTGAAGGCGATCCTAATACGAATTTAGAGTGTCTTTACGGCCAATCAGGATGTAACAATACTTCATTAGGAAACTGGGTTGCAGGTACACCGTACCCGATTACCCATACAGGTGGGCCAACTATTGCTAGTCTTTATCAAATTGCGGCTTATCCTACCATTTTTATGATTTCTGCAGGAAATAACAGATCTTATACGACTGGTGGTGGTGGTGTATCTAGTACTATTTTGCAAAATTATGTTCTACATTCATTTAAGATGGCAGCAACTGCAGATGTAGCAGATGCAGTTTGTGGCGGCGATGGTAGTATTACTCTCACTGTTACGGAAGGATATGGCAATAAGACTTATGCTTGGAGTAATGGATCGAATACAAAAGATTTGACAAACGTGAGTCCTGGAGTATATGTTTGTTCTATCACAGATGCTAATAATTATCAGATTGTTACAGACGCATTTGTTGTAGGTGGAACACAAGTTCCTGTTTCTGCTTATCCTACACTGGCAGTTCAACCAAGTTGCTATGGTGGCACAAATGGTTCAGTTGGTGTTTTGGGTACTGCAGGTAATGGCGGATATACTTATCTTTGGGATGATGGACAAACTACACCTACTAAAAATGATGTTGGAGCAGGAGAGCACTTTGTGACTGTTACCGATGCTTTGGGTTGTACATTTGAAACATCTGATATTCTTGGTCAACCTTCTGCAGTTACAGTAAATGTACAAGCACCAAATATACCTTGCGGACAAAGTACAGGTACAGCTACGCTTACAGCTAATGGGGGAACTGGACCATATTTATATAGTTTAGGTAGTGGTACACAATCTAATGGTGTGTTTACAAATTTATCACCTGGTACATATAATTATTCAGTAGTGGATAATCAGAATTGTGATTTACAAGGAAGTTTCCAATTGACAGCCACTGGTGGTCCAGTTGCTGCATCAGCATCAAATGGTACAATTACATGTGCAAATCCTCAAACTCAGGTTACTGGTACAGGATCTGCAACAGGATCAAATATTACCTATCTTTGGACGACAACGAATGGTAATATAGTTTCAGGCCAAGATCAATTAGTAGCTACTGTAAATGCCGGTGGCACATATACTTTACAAGTTACAAATACAAGTACAAATTGTACTTCTACATCTTCAGTAGTCGTATCTTCAGACACGGCACAGCCATCTTTATCTGTAAATAATGGAACTTTGACATGTATTGTAAATTCGGTTCAATTGTGTGCAACTGCAGATCCAAATCTTACTGTAACTTGGAATGTAAATGGGCAGAATATGACTGGTACATGTATAACTGTAAATGCAGCGGGTACTTATCCTGCATCAGTAACAGGTTCAAATGGCTGTTCTACAATAGCTAATGCTTTGGTGACGGCTTCTGGTGATTTACCACAAATCTCTGTAGCTACACCTGAAGTGTTGACATGTACTACAACTCAAGTTACTCTTCAGGGTACATTGAATGGTGATGTAAATTCACATACAATCTTATGGACAACTTCAAATGGAAATATAGTTTCAGGCGCAAATACATTGAACCCAGTAGTTAATGCAGATGGAGTTTATAATATGCAAGTAACTAACAATTCCACTGGTTGTATTTCTAATTCTACTGTTACAGTAAATGAAAATATTAATACAGCTAATGGTGCATTCCAATATTCATTAAATGGAAATGTATTCAATGGACAGGCGACAGCTTCTGGCTCTAGTACAACATATGCTTGGGATTTCGGTAATGGTACTACTAGTACAGTTCAAAATCCAAGTGTTTCATTTGCACCTGGTACTTACAATGTTTGCCTTACTGTGACAAATGAATGTGGTACTAATACTGTTTGCCAACAAGTTACCTATGCATCTGTTTTAAGTGTTGCACCGACAGCAGTAAATATTACTTGTAATGGCAATGGTAATGGCCAAGCATCTGCAAATGTAACTGGTGGTGTAGAACCATTGACTTTCAATTGGACTGGACCTAATGGATTTTCTGCTAATACAGCAAATATCTCTAATCTAGCACCTGGTGTATATACTGTAGTGGTTACAGATGCAGCTAATGCAAGTGTAACAAGTTCAGTTACTATTTCTGAGCCTACAGCTATCAGTGCTTCTTCTGTAAGTATTGTCAATGATTCCAACAATCAGAATATTGGTTCTATATCTTTGACAGCAGCTGGTGGAACAGGTGGCCTTAGCTATTTATGGTCAAATGGAGCTACAACTCAAAATTTGACAAATATTGGAGCAGGAAATTATTCTTGTGTAGTAACAGACGCAAACGGATGTAACAAATCATTTGGACCATTTGCAGTTGAGAATTCAACAGCTACAGATGAAACCAAATTTATAAACAGTATCAAAGTTTACCCAAATCCAGCTACATCAATTATTAACCTTGATGTGAATTTTGTTAATGCTTCTAATGTGGAAGTTAACTTAACAAACAATTTGGGTAATAAAGTGATGACTAAGCAGTACAATGGAGATATTCATGATGCCCTTGAGATTAATAATCTTGCGGCAGGTGTATATTTTGTTGTGATTAATGGAGATAATTTCAATATTGCTAGAAAAATTGTGGTTATCAGATAATATAAATTTTTAGGTTAAGGATTTGATCCTTTGATCATGTAAAATATTGTAAGGGCGCGTTGCTGAAATATGCAAGCGCCCTTTCTTTTTTAATGAGTGCTTAACCGATCTCTTTTAATTTTATTAGTGCGAAAATGGCGAAGTGTGCCTTTTAATTTAGCTATTTTGGTGTATCTTTGCACTCCTAAATTAAAAATGATATGCATTTCGACAATAACGGATACGTACTAGAAGGAGGCTTGGATCCTTTGTTGCTTACTGAAAAGTATGGGTGTCCTTTGTATATTTATGAAACTGCTGTAATGAAAAACCAGTATGAAAGACT
>CALFYH010000381.1 GCA_937952155.1 uncultured Saprospiraceae bacterium | reverse complement strand
TTTCCCTACACGACGCTCTTCCGATCTAAAATATTTTTATATCATAATATTTTGTAATAATGATAAAGTAGCATCACTACAAATTTTTAATTTATCAACATGATTATAAAACATTTAACTTTTCTTTCTCTCTTCATCCTAATTGCTTCCTGCTCTAAGGATGATTTCTCTAGTGACAGGAATATAGTCGCTTGGGCTGAAAATAGTAATCCTAACTTTAAAGATCTTACTCAGATCAGATTGGCATTCGGAAAGTCTGTGGCAAGAGCCCTTGGGGAGCAAGAATTTAGAGCGTACATCAAAGAAAAAAGCACGATTCCAGGCGAGCAAATTTATCATGAATTGCTATTCGCATTGATCAAAGATGACATCCTACCATCAGGCAGGACTGTAGCCCAGCTCATACAAGCACATGAAGATGATGAGGTGAAGGAAATCTTTGGTGAGACATTAATGGATCGTGTCGCAAATGATGATCCTATGGTAGCGATCAAGCTACCAGATTTGTTTCATTCGATGATATGGGATACCAAGAACATCATACCCTTTGTGGGCGTACAAACACCAGATTTATTGCCAGGCTTTACCTACCCATTTTACTATCACAATGGCTACTCAGAATTAATTAAAGATGTAAACGCTGCTTTCTATGAGCAAGTGAAATACTTCTACATCATGGTCAAATACTCATCTGACTACCTTTTGCTCAATACCGACAATCTAACCAATGAAAAGAATATCAGTTTGTATGAATTTCTTCCCCAAATAGAGTATTGTACCAAAAATATACTACCTCAAATACTGACATCTGGAGTCCGAAGTGCCGCAAGTCCAAACAAGATCTTATTAGACAAACAAAAATGCTATGCCATCTGGCAAGAGCACTGTAGCTATACGGGTGAGTTGGCCTATACTTCACAAAATTGTGGAAATGACTGTCCCAGAAACTGTGACCCAGATAATCCACTGAATAAAAACCTCATCCTTGGAGATTTTGAAGTTAAAGAGGATTTATTTCTTTTTGTTGTAGGAATACTATTTAGGGAATCGGCCAATGTTTCCTTTGATTTTATAAGTTTTAAGCAGAAGGATTTAATTAAGAGGTTTGTAGTTCCTAATGTAAGGTATCAGAGCCTTGATAAGTTTGTAACGACAGTCACATTAACTGAAGGAATTACCATGCATGACAACAGCCAGTTTTCAGTGCCTTTAGTCTCATTGGCCTACAAATCTAGTCAAACTAATGGTAAAAGATTCCTTATAAATGCTTTAATGTTTGATGATGTCAATTTAGAAAATGATTTTATATACACCATTTGTACTAATTTTCTTTATTATGAAGATTCTGTTAATCCAATAAATTTTAGAACCGATCTTTTCCATTGCTTTCAGCCTTTTTTTAATGGTCAGAAAATCGTTTATCCATCATACTCAACTTCCATAGGCAGTGAAT
Source organism: uncultured Saprospiraceae bacterium (assembly GCA_937952155.1). Taxonomy (GTDB): domain Bacteria; phylum Bacteroidota; class Bacteroidia; order Chitinophagales; family Saprospiraceae; genus OLB9. The sequence goes on along the minus strand of CALFYH010000381.1, from coordinate 1,909 downwards.
TTTATTCATGGTGTACAGGCACACAAGACCTTATATACAATGTACCGTTTTCTATAAAATACTAACAAACAAAGTTATATATGATACTTACATCAAAGTTGCACAAGCAAAATATGGGATTAATCTTAAGCACCATCTTATTATCCATAAATCTGTGTATGGCACAAAAAAACTTCCAATATGGCGTAGGCACGCATGTTGGATTTGTCAATGAAAAACTAGATATACCTATAGGATTTTCATTACATGTAGAATATGCTCTATCCCCAAAACTAAAGCTAAAAACTGGAATGGAAATGAAATACCAAAATATAAATATACCTTATCTAAACTATAATGAATTTAGCGATCGCATATCGATTCCCTTGCTGATCCATGTAGATCTGACTAAAAATAAAGCTAAAAATTGGACTTATGGCTTGGAAACTGGAGGTACCTGGGACATTGTCACACCAGTTGATAGAGGCGAAAGCAATAACTCTTCTATATGGTATGGTAGGGCCATCAGCTTAAAGAAAGCTACTCACTCTACTTCCCCTACCATAGTCTTTCGTGGTGGGCTAAATGTGAGTAGAAAATTTAAAAACAACTCCACGATACAGGCGTACTTTCATTATGTAAGAAGTATCCACGATCTAGACAAAATATATTATGAATTTCATAGCATCCGGTCATCCAAACCTCCTTACGAAGCAGAGTTCATTCGAGACATCATTGATCTCTCCCAAAATGGCATCCAGATGGGCATATATTATAGTTTTGGATTTAAGAAAAAGTTGGAGAACAAATAAGCTAAAGTAAAATTGATGATCCTTTTTATATTCCAAAAAATTAAAAAATGAAGAACTTTATTAATAATTTTAAAAAAGCAAGTGCACCTATTGGGTGCATTTGCCTACTATATATGATTATACTTTTATCGGCTTGCGAAAAACCAATGCCTCCTGAGCCAGAAGTGACCAAGGATTTGTATAACTGGCAAGTAAAATTGCCTTGGACTCAGGAACATCCGCACTTCAGTGATGGTAATTATTATCTTTTTCCTATTTTTGAAAATAGTAGGCACTTGAATTTTACAAAGATCAATGAAAAAACAGGCGAAGTAATTTTCGATAAAACCATTTTTACTGATATTGATGTTTATGCATTTAATCCAATGCTTTTTGAAGAAAATGGCAGACTAGTGTATCTTCATGGGAAATATATCTTCCAATTAGACAAGAATTCTGGAAATGTATTTGCTGTTGACACATTTAGCAATTACATTAATCATACTGTAAGGCAAGATGGATATTTTACTGGAGCATCTTACACTGATAGTTTTGCAGCATATAAATTTTTTGAGATCGTATATGAAGGGGGACATTATAGGGAAAAGTTAATCCATACTGAGCCCAATAAATATTTAGGGGATTGGGAAGGAGGATCTGCACCTATAAAGCTCAATGGAAAGTGGGTATTAGTATATTCAATATTTGACTTCGATAAAATTCATATGAATTCTTGGATTATTATTAAGGATGGGGAGAATACAATAAAACAAGACCTATTACCTGGATATACCTGCTCATTTGAATTATTTGATGATGAGAATATTTACCTCACGTGTAGCGATGATCGATTTATTTGTTTAGACAAATCTGATTTTAAAGTAAAATGGAACATTCCCACCATTTCAGGCGCCGAATACACCTTATACAAAGATAAAATTTTATGCTATAATCGGGATGTAAGAAAAAGGTTTAATACGATAGATAAAAATACAGGTCAGATTACACCTTTTACTGATTTTATCCCTGGCAATCATACAGTACTCAACAAAGACACACTATTGTATGTAGGAGATGGAAAATTAAGAAAATTGTATCTTAAATCTTATACCTATGAACCTGTACCTAGTTCATTTTTA
>CALFYH010000380.1 GCA_937952155.1 uncultured Saprospiraceae bacterium | reverse complement strand
AATATTAAAAAACTAAATAATTTATAGATTAAACTTGAAAAATTAAAATTTTGAATTATATTTGTCATTATTTCACATCAAAACACAAGTAAAATGGATTACTTACCTTTAATTATTCAGTTATTAAGTGGTGCTGCTGGAGGCAATTTGGCTGCTAAACTTATGCCCAAATCTTCAATGGGTACCTTAGTAAATTCTTTATTAGGCATAGCAGGTGGTGGTATTGGTGGTCAACTTTTAGGAATGCTAGGCATGGCACCTTCAGGAGGCATGGACCTCATGGGGATTTTGGGCAGCATAGCAGGTGGTGGTGTTGGAGGCGGACTTTTAATGACAATAATTAGTGTCATCAAAGGCATGATGGGTAGCAAAAGCTAGCGCTTGATTTTGAAAAAGTTTAAATTTTCATAGGAATATCTTCGAGGGATAAATCAATAAATCGGTTTATCCTTTTTTTGTTTTTTTGCTAATATCTTTTTATTGATATAATTACACAAAAGTGCTGCTCCTGTTCCTGTGATTGCACCTGCGAGAACATCACTTGGATAATGCACACCAAGATGCATTCTGGAATACCCAACGCCTCCTGCCCATATATAAGCAGGAACGATAACATACCATTTGGGAAATGCAAGGCTAAGACTAGTTGCTGTACTAAAAGCCGTAGAAGTATGTCCTGATGGAAAAGATGGGCTAGCTGCAGCATCGAGTTTTTGGAGTTCAGGGTAAGTTACAAATGGTCGCTCTCGTTGGATGACGTGTTTTAAAGAGTATGAAAGGACAGAAGCGCTGATAATCGATGCACTTAATACCAAACCTTTATTTCTGAGTTCTTGGTTTTTTGATACAATGGCTGTAGTCAATATTCCCAAAGGTAGAATTAGACTAACTGGTGTCGCACTGTCACTTATGCCTTTAAAAGTATGATCTAGACTAGTTTTTCTATTTACATTGATCCGTCGAAGCAAGTCAATTTCTGCATTCTGCGCTCGGATCAATCCTGCCGAGTGAATTAGAAGGTAAAAAAAAATCCAAATTTGTTTTCTTAAAAGCATTTTAATGACGTAAGTGAAAAAATGCAAACTTAAGGGTATTCAAATAAAATAGTTCATTAGGATTGAAATTTGCTTATAAAATGATGACATTGGTCAGCTAGAAGGCTAGAATTTTAAAAATAAAATCTAACTTTGTCCCTAACAACAAATATTATTTTATCATGTATTTTCCATTTAACCTATCTTTTTTCCAATTATACAAGGTTTTAGGTGCATTTTTAGTAACATTATTTTCAACAGATTTATTGATTGGTCAGCATTTCATAACTGGAACAGTGACTTCATCTGACCATGTCCCTTTGGTTAGCGTTTTAGTTATACCTGATAAAGGGCAGCCTGAATATAGTGACAAAAATGGTGACTTTAAGATTCCAGTGCAGAAAGGCAATTGTAAGCTCGTTTTGAAATTTTTAGGTAATGAAGACTTGGTTATCGAACAATTTATAAACGATAAAGACGTGGACCTTGGAAATCTCATCATGAAGGAAAAAGCTACGCTCATGAATGAGGTAAATATTAGTGCAACTACATTGCCATTTAAAAGTAGTGTTGCCGGCACCAATTATTATATAAGCCCATTACAACTAAAAAAAGTTCAACCTATATCTACAGAAGAAGTATTGAAAACATTGCCTGGTGTAAATGTACTAGGTGATATGGGTATTTCAAATAGACTCAATGTAAGTATTCGAGGATCTTGGGGCCGAAGGTCAGAAAAAGTTTTAATATTGGAAGATGGGTCGCCTATTTCGCCTGCACCTTATACGGCGCCTGGTGTGTATTACAATCCGGTATCTGATCGAATAGATGGTATCGAAGTTTACACAGGCCCAGATGTACTTCGATATGGACCTAATAATATGTTTGGAATTATCAATTATATTACACCCAAACCAAGCCAACGACCAGCTTTGCGTGCCAAAATATCAGGTGGCCAACGTGGATATTTTACAGGTTTGCTATCCTATGGCGGTACGTGGCAGAAGGTAGGAACTCAAGTAGAAGCTGTGTATAAGAAATTTGATGGTTTTACACAAAATTCATCAGTGAGCATGATCAATTTGAATGCAAAGATATTTGCCGAATTGGCTGAAAATCAATCTATATTTTTTAAAATAAGTGGACAATTTGAAGATAATCAGGCATCACTTTCTTCATTGACACCATTTACTTTTAATATTGATCCTACAGAAAATCCATTTGATGCTGACCGATTTACAATGCATAGATATGGACTAGATATAATTCACAAATGGGTAGTTAATCCAAAGTCAGACCTAACAACCAAAATTTTTGCTTCGGATTTTTATCGGGACTGGTGGAGACAAAATAACTCGGTAATTCAAGCTTCGAAAGTGAGGGAATACGTAGGTAATGAGATATTTTCGCAGAGATATGCCTACCTTGAAGGCAAATCATTTGGAAAAGATGACTATGTCAGAGTAGGTACCGTGGTCAAAGGGCGTGAATCTACAACAGACAGTAAGTGGGCTTTTAATGTTATTTCAATTCAACAGACCTTTAAAAAATCATGGGAAGGAAACTACATCAATCACCATATCGAAGCACAAATAAAGGCATATCGTGAAACCTACAATGATCAAATGTTGGCAGCTGATTCATCTAGGTGGGCTCGAAGTGGAAGGTACACAACAGATTTAGCTTATGATTTACAATCTATTTCTGGCTATTATCGTCACCAATTTGATATTAAAAACTGGGAATTCACACCTATATTACGAATGGAAAAAGTCTGGATGCAAAGAGAAGATAGACTTTCCAATGCAAAGAATCCTGATCTGACATCTGCAGATGATCTTTCTCGGGTCAATACGTATCAGGTTTTACAGCCTGGTGCCGCTATTTCATACCATAGGGACAATTTGAAGTTTTTTGGAAGTATCTACAAAGGATACATTGCGCCATCGAAATATTTTGCCTTTCTGGTAGAGAGAGATGGCGTATTGGTAAACCCATTGACTCCCGAAGAACTTAGCAATATCAAGCCTGAAAAGAGTGTAAATTTAGAAGTTGGGATGCGAGGAGAAATTTTAAGAAGCAAGCTTTCAGGTCAGATGGCTATCTTTAATACACGAATAAGGAATTTTTATCTAGCTGGATGGAATGAGTTTTTTGATAAATTGGGTGTAATAAACCTTCGTGGTGTAGAAGTTGCGCTAAAATGGGATGTTTTGCCTGACGAAAGCGAGCACAAATTCAATATCCAACCCAATGTTACTTTTTTGCATTCTAAAATAATTTCTGGTGAATTGGTAGATAGACACTTATTTACACAAATAAAACACACCGATGCCACAAAACAAGAATTTGTTGATAAAGTAAACAGCTTGCCCTCAGCTTATGATGTGTACGCAAAAGGAAGTGATGGTGTCATCCGTCAACTCACAGCTCCGATTTCCGTTTCTGACCTTGATAATATCACCAAAACTGTGTATAAATTTGGCGAAGATGGTATAAGAAACGGTCGAACACCTTATGCACCTGAGTTGGCTATAAATGTTCATTTGTCTTACAGCTTTCGCAATCTAGGACTAGGGTTTACCTACAGTAGAGTAGGGCAGCAGTATGCGGAGTTTGCCAATTTTGAAAATGAGTCAGGCGATGGTGGAATAGGCAAGATTAAAACTTACAGCACCTATGATTTTAATGTAGATTATGACTTCAATTTTCATGGAGTAAGATGTACACTTTTTGGTGCTGCAAAAAATCTAGGTGATCAAATTTTTGTTGCATCCAGACTCAATCGTGGTCAATCTGGACTTATGCCCGGCGGATTCAGACAAATTAATGGTGGAATAAATATTTTGTTGTAATTTTCGGAAAATTTTCCGAATGAATACAAATCCTATATCCCGTTGGGCATTGATCATTTGTTGCGTGGTTGTTACAGCTACTGCATTTTTCTTTTATCCACGCTGGAATAATACTGGTACAGAATCTACACTTTCATGGGACGCATCAGGT
>CALFYH010000379.1 GCA_937952155.1 uncultured Saprospiraceae bacterium | reverse complement strand
TGATTTTAAGAGTCAGAACTAACAATTGTTCCAAAGATAGTTTGGAATTTGTTGCTGGCTGGGGATGCGAAAATTATCCAACAACTATAGAAGAAGCATTGTGTGCAGATCCTTCCACAATTTACTTTATTCCTGCCAATTCTGGTTTGAATATGAATGTATTGAATCCATCCGTTGATTTAATTACAGATTTATGTAATGAGGTGACCTACGAAGTAGAGATATTGAGCACTAATTTAGGTTTTTTAAGGGATATTTATTTTCAATCTCAATTTGCACCTTATGAAACTTATGTGTCAGGAAGTTTAGAAATGGCTTATCCATCTGTGACAAATGGAGGCACTTATGCAAGTGTAGTCGATCCAACATCAATCGCAGGTGGTTTTGAATTAGATGTTTCGCCATTAAATACATACTTAAATACGGTAGGATTGGTAGGATCAAAAGACCTTGATAGTAATAAAGTGAGTTTAAGATTCAAGACGATCACCTCATGTAATTTTGCATCTGGATCTAGAGCAAGGTTTCTTACTAATGCATATAGTGCTTGCGGTGACCCGCTAAGTGCCGTATCCAAAACAGCAGCAAGAATCAGAGTCACATCTGAGCCACCTTCGTTTAATGTTGATCTTGCTCTGGGGGATTTGACCCTAAATGCATGCAATAACCAACAAGGATTCTCAGTAGTTAATATGGTACTCAATAGTGGATCGCCTTCTATTAATGATTCAATAAAATATATCTTACCTCCTGGTATTCAATATGTGTCAGGTTCCTATACGCCAATTAGTAATGCAGTTTCTTCAGCCCCACTGATCAAAAATGTTGGCGGAATTCAGACGTTGTCATGGCCATTTAAACCAGGTTTAGGCTTAGGATCTAATATTTCTTTCAGTATAAAAGTACAGGCAGTTGATATTGGACAACTTTGTACTGATTATACTATTGTTGTGCAGGCTTATTCAACCATCAACGATATGTGTGGAGCCTATGTACATGACAAAAAAACAAGTAGCCAATGATAAACGTTTGATTATGTGATAAATAAAACCAAAACATCATGGCTACTCAGGGTAAAGTTAAAGAACTTACCGGAGAACTGATGAAGAACCTAAGCACATTAACAAAACCAAGGATAGATCTTATAGGATTATTTATTCTTGCCATAGTACAAGTTACCAGTGTAAACCTGGCCAAGATAGCCTTGGCGATGGATACGAAAAGTAAAACGGGAAGCAATTACCGACGATTGCAGCGATTTATTAAAGAGATAAACTGGACCAACACATCTCTGATACAGATGATTTTAAAGTGGTTAAAAATGGACGACGGGCCATATACCTTACTGATAGATCGTACCAATTGGGAGTTTGGGAAGAAGAAAATTAATATCCTGATGATATCAGTTTTATACGAAGGATATAGTGTTCCATTGGGTTGGTCACTGTTGAATAAAAGAGGTAATAGCAATCAAGGTGATCGGTGGGATTTACTGAATAAAATCATTGACAAGGTAGGTGCGGGTAAAATAAAATACATCATTGGCGACAGGGAATTTGGCGGTGTCTGTTGGTATAACTATTTGAACGACAATGGTATAACCTTCGTCATTCGAATAAAAGAAAATCAAAAAGTGTACCATGATAGTCAAAAGATATCTGTAAAGAACATAGTAAAATCAAACTCCAGAAAAGGCAGACATTCCAATAATAAAAAATATAAATATGGTAAATTGGAAGTTTATGTTAGTGGATTTAGGTTTAAAAATGATAAAAATAAATCGGAATACCTGATCATTTTGTCACAAGAAAAGATAACGGATGTGACAGTAGTTTACGGCCAGAGATGGCAAATAGAAAGTATGTTTAAAAATATGAAATCGAATGGTTTTCACATGGAGGATACACACTTGCAAAAAGATTCAAGAATAGAAACTCTGATTGGTTTGATCGCATTAAGCTATTCATGGATGCTGATAACAGGATTGATGATTAAGAAAAAAAATCCTGAAATTTTCATCTGCAAAGCGCATGGAAGGCCATCAAAAAGTGTTTTCAAAGCAGGACTCGAATTCATAATGAGGGCTCTATATACCAATAATAGTAAAGATTTTGCACGAGCCATCAAATTTTTGTCATGTACGTAGATTCTACACTTATTAAAACCTAAGTCATTATCTAAATCTCCAATATTGTCATCATGGCGACATGCACTTTTGCAAAAGGTTGTTTTTCAAACTGTAATGAGTGTTATAAATTATAATGGAAAGCAAAAATTAGAGAATGTAATAGTGTTTTAAATACCAATAAATTTCCTACTTTTCCTTAACATTTATTTTTATACCAATATTTTGGCAGTCATAGCAGGTATGCGTACTTTTGGGTGTATATACAAGATCATGTCAAAAAGTGTATTTTTAGTAGATGGTTGTCGCACACCGATCGGTAGTTTTAAAGGGTCGCTTTCCAGCATCAGGACAGATGATTTGGCGGCATTACCATTAAAACATCTACTCATTAAATATCCCAATCTTGTCTATGACAACATAGATGATGTCATACTAGGCTGTGCAAATCAAGCAGGTGAAGACAATAGAAATGTATCCCGTATGGCATTGTTGTTGGCTGGCATACATCATACAGTCCCTGGAGAAACCGTCAATCGCTTGTGTGCATCTGGTATGTCATCGGTCATTCATGCATATAGAGCCATAATGGCCAATGATGGTGATGTATTTATTGCTGGTGGTGTAGAGAATATGACTCGTGGCCCTTGGGTCATGTCCAAAACTTCAACACCTTTCGGAAACAATATGGAGTTATTTGATTCGAGTTTCGGATGGCGATTTGTAAATCCCAAAATGAAGGAAGCCTATGGTGTGGATGCCATGGGTGAAACAGCAGAAAATCTGGCAGAAAAATATAAAATTTCAAGAGAAGATCAAGATGCATTTGCTTACCAATCTCAAATGAAAGCTAAAGTAGCAGACGATCTCGGAAGATTTGCCAAAGAAACAATTCCTGTCGAATTGATCAATCATAAAAAGGAAATTACCCTTTTCGAAAAAGATGAATTTATTAAAGGACAAACCACCATAGAGATTTTAGCAAAACTGAAACCAGCTTTCAGAAAAGAAGGTAGCGTAACAGCAGGCAATGCTTCTGGTCTGAACGATGGTGCAGCAGCAAATATAATCGCTTCTGAATCAGCCATTTCAAAATACAACTTAGATCCTTTGTGTAAAATCGTTGCATCAGGAGTCACGGGTGTAGAACCACGAATAATGGGTATCGGACCAGTATCTGCTTCAAGATTGGCCCTCAAAAAAGCCAATCTCACACTGGACCAGATGGATATAATTGAGATCAATGAAGCCTTTGCAGTGCAGGTATTGGCTTGTCTGCTGGAACTCGGAATAGATCCAATGGATACACGTGTCAATCCTAATGGTGGCGCTATCGCCCTTGGGCATCCACTGGGTATGACTGGATCTAGAATTCTATTGTCAGCTGCCATCGAGCTAAATCTCCAAAATAAAAAATATGCATTGGTCACTATGTGTATCGGCGTAGGCCAAGGTTATGCGGTCATTCTTGAAAATTGTAACATAAAATAATGAAAAAACTTGTTGTAATCTTGTCTTTTTGGATGATTGCTGCTTGTACAAAGCGTTATTATCCTGACCAAACAAATCCAAAATTGGAATTCGAACCAATAACAGTCACAACAATCCATAAAAATAGTGGAACATTAGGTCCTTGTGAGCCATCAATTTGTATCAATCCCCAAAATAGGAAACACATTGTGGCAGGTGCAGTACTAGACAATGTGTACTTTTCTAATGATGGAGGACTTAATTGGAAGATACAAAATATGAAATCATCACATGGTGTATATGGTGATCCTGTAGTGCGAATGACAAAAGATGGAAAACCTTTATTTGCCCATTTGGCCAACTCTAAAGGCAAAGCATATTCCAGTCCTGAATTTCTAGATCGGATCGTAGTACAAAGATCTGAAGATGGCGGCTCTTCTTGGAATGATGGTACCTTTCCTAAGGTGGATCATACCAAAGATCATGACAAACAATGGATGTCTGTTGGCCCTGATGGTACAGTTTTGATGACGTGGACTGAATTTGACAAATACGGAAGTGACAAACCTGAACATAAATCCCGAATTTTGTTTTCAAAGTCCAAAGATGGCGGGTTGACTTGGGAGCCTGCAAAAGCTATTTCTTCATTTGAAGGTGATTGCCTCGATGGTGACCAAACTACAGAAGGTGCATATCCAGTGATAGGTACTGATGGCACTTATCATGTAGTGTGGACTTATGATAATAAGGTTTGGTTTAATTCATCACGAGATGAAGGAAAAACATGGCTAAAAGAAGAAAGAAACATTGCAAATCAACCTGGTGGATGGGCATTTGACATACCGGGTATTGGCCGAGCAAATGGCATGCCTGTCATAGTTTGCGACCACTCCAAAGGCCCTAATCACGGGACTTTGTACATATCGTGGAGTGACCAGCGCAATGGTGAAAATGATACAGATGTCTGGATGATATCATCTAAAGATCAAGGAAAAACATGGTCACTTCCTGCAAAAGTAAATAATGATACTAGTGGACGCCATCAGTTTTTCTCATGGATGGATATAGACCAACACACTGGATATGTATATTTTGTATTTTATGATCGTAGAAATCATTCTGACAATCAAACCGATGTGTTTTTAGCTTATACTTTAAACGGTGGGAAAACCTTCGGGAATGTACAAATATCACAAAATCCCTTTACACCTGAAGCAACACTATTTTTTGGCGATTATAATGATATAAGTTGTTCAGGAAATAGCATTAGACCAATATGGACAAGGCAGGATGACAAAACACTGTCAGTGCAAACAGCCATTATTAATGTAAAGAAATAATATCATGAATACAACCAAGATAATATTGATTTTTATAAGCTTTTTCATTTTGAATTTTACTATTCAAAGTCAAATTGTCCTTCAACTTGAAATAAAAAATGAAGTAGAAGCTGTCAAATTTTATCCAGGGAGTACCATCAAAATAAAGACAAAATCTTTTGGTGATGAATGGATTACAAAAAAGATTGACCGCATCCTTTTAGAAGAAAACATCATTCTTACAGAAGATGGCATGCTCAATTTAGATGATATAAGCCATGTCCAATTATACAATGGACGAGCAGGTGGAGTTGGCAAATTGCTATCCGTGTTCGGTGGTGGTTGGTTACTGTATGGTGGATTGGCCTCCTTGTTTTCAGACTATAAATTTACTTGGGACACGGCCGCGATTGGTTTGGTTTCTGGTGGTGTAGGATTATTTTTTGATAAGGTAGTTTCGAAAAAAAAATACACAATTGGCAAGAACGCACATATACGCATACTTGATATATCCTATCCAGCGCCTGTCACACCATCTGTAGAAAAACCATAAATTTTTCAATACTAGTTCAAAATGTGAAGTTATTCACACATATTCATCCCTTTTGATTTCAGGAAGCTCAGTAGTTTTTTGCACAAAAGACCGCAAATAAAACCCAGCAGCTAAACCGAAGACAAATCCTCCAATATGTGCGCACCAAGCTACACCTTCACTTGCTGATGAAGCTGGCCCAAGCGAGCCAAATCCAGAAAATAGTTGTTGTACAAACCACAATCCAAGGAAAACCAAAGCTGGTACATAAAATGAACGGAAAAATATTAGGACAAGCACTTTGATCTGAGACTTTGGAAACATAAGCAGATAAGCGCCCATCACGGCAGATATAGCACCACTTGCACCCAATGATGGAACAACGGCTGAAGAAATGTCTATTCCATCAGCGCATGGATTGGTAAGAGAACAAGGTAAACAGGCGATTTGCGCCACATCAGAATTTACAGTACTAAAAAATATGTGCGCAAAACTCGCAAACAAACCTCCAGCTATATAGAAAAACAAAAAGGTAAAATTGCCTACTTTGGCTTCGATATTATCTGCAAACACCCAAAGAAAAAGCATATTTCCTATGAGGTGCATCCAACTACCGTGCATAAACATACTGGAAATGAGCGTATAGTAGCTTTCTCCTTTTACAATGTCTATAGGTATAGCTGATAATTCACAAATGAGATTTCCTGGTGTGGTTATCTGTACTAAGAAAACAATAATATTGATAACAATAAAAGCATAGCTAAATATTGGCTTGTAGCCACCTGTAACTTGTGTATCACCGATAGGAAAAAACATAGATTTCGCTTAAGTTTTATATATAAAAGTTCAAATATACTATCCAAATCGACAAATGTAGTATCAAGGTCAATTTTTATTCTGTGGCGTACTCAAAAATATGTGCTCTAGTATCTGCCTATCTTGGTCAGTAAACTCCTGATTACGGCGACTCATCACTATCTTGGCGGTTTCGATGGCTTTGTTCAGTTGATGTGTAGTGAAACCAGCTGCGCCGCCCCATGAAAATGAAGGTATAAAATTTCTAGGGAAGCCATCACCAAATATATTACTTGCCACGCCGACAACTGTGCCTGTATTAAACATAGTATTGATACCAGCCTTAGAGTGGTCGCCCATTATCAAGCCACAAAACTGCAATCCCGTATCTTCAAATCCCTGAGATACATACGACCAAATACGAACTGGTAAATAATTGTTTTTAAGATTGGAAGTATTGGTATCTGCACCGAGATTACACCATTCGCCGATGACGCTATTTCCCAAAAATCCATCATGACCTTTGTTTGAATTGGCAAGCATTACACTATAGCTCACTTCTCCACCCAATCGACAATGCGGACCGATAGTAGTTGGACCATAAATCTTTGCACCCATTTTTACTATTGATCCTTCACAAGCGGCAAATCCACCTCTGATCAAGCTACCTTCCATGACTTGGGCATTCTTACCAATATAGACAGGCCCATCGTTGGTATTGATCGTACAACATTCCATGATAGCTCCTTCTTCCAAAAATACGGCGTGTTTGCCCATCACATGATTGGATGAAGAAACTGGCTGTGAGGTTTTCCCTTTTGTAATCAATTCAAAATCTCGTACAATTTCCACACCATTCTTGCTAAAAATATGATAAGGACGTGTGATTCTTTCTATTGCAATATTGTCATTATCCACAAGGTCATGGGCTTTTAATGAAGCAAAAACACTTTCATCCGTCTCCAATCGCTTCAATCGGTCTTCAGAGATTCTAGCAGCTACCATTTCTGTACCAAGCATCAATGAATGATTTAGATCAAGCTGTTTTATGGCATTCACCAATGATTCTGTAGGCAAAAAAGTACTGTTAATCAGCAAATTGTCTTGCTCTATACAGATGGGATATTTTTCAGACAGGTAATCTTGAGTAATAAAAGAGCCTTTACTACCAAGCCATTTTTCCCATTTTTCACGAATAGTAAGGATGCCCACTCTCAGTTCGCACACTGGTCTAGTCAACGTGAGTGGCAGAAAGTGATACCAATTATCTTCACCAAAAAGGATAATATTATTTTGAAAATCAGCAGCCATAAATATAATGGTGTTAAGGACGTAAGTAATTAAAACAAAAAAAGCCCTTATTTGTGGTAAGGGCTTTTATTATTATGTCTTGAAAATATTTACTTAGAAGCAAATTTTGCAAACTTCTTATTGAATTTGTCAATTCTACCCGCAGTATCCACAAATTTGACTTTACCTGTGAAGAATGGATGAGAAAAAGACGAAACTTCCATTTTAACCAATGGATATTCTTTACCATCAGTGAAAACAATGGTTTCTCTTGACTTAGTGCAAGATTTTGTAAGAATCATTTCGTCATTGGAAATGTCCTTAAAAACAACCAATCTATAATCCTTAGGGTGAATTTCTTTTTTCATTTTTTGAAAAATTTATCTTTAAAAAATCTGATATTATTATTAAAATCCTGAAAAGGAATGCAAAAGTAAGGATAATTTACTATTTACCAATAATTTATTTTATTTTTTTATTTAAAATTTGTTAAATCAGGTATTTAAAGCGCCGCAAACACTGATTACTTGACCCGAAACATAGGTTGACATATCAGAACCAAGATACACACATGCGTTTGCAACATCTTCTCCTGTTCCCAATCTCTTCAATGGAATATTGTCAATATAAGCCTTCTTTTGGTCTTCAGTCAATGCATGCGTCATGTCTGTTTCGATAAATCCCGGAGCAATGGCATTACATCTAATATTGCGAGATCCTACTTCTTTGGCTATAGACTTTGTAAATCCGATGATACCAGCCTTAGAAGCGGCGTAATTGGCCTGACCTGCATTCCCAAATACACCTACGACTGAACTCATATTAATAATAGAACCAGCTTTTTGTTTCATCATGGGCTTGAGTGCGTGTTTAGTCAAGTTGAAGACAGATTTGAGATTTACTTCCATCACTTGATCCCATTGCTCTTCAGACATGCGTAGCATCAAGGTATCTTTCGTGATTCCTGCATTATTGATCAGCACATCCAGTTTGCCAAAATAAGAGACAACTTCATTTATCAAAGTCTCTGCTTCATTATAATCTGCGGCATTTGATTTGTAAGATTTTACTTTTACACCACATTTTTCTGCTTCAGCTACTACAGCATTGGCCTTTTCTTCTGAAGATTGATATGTAAATGCTACGTCGGCACCCAATGCTGCAAACTTAAGGACAATGGATTCTCCGATACCTCTAGAGCCTCCAGTGACTAAAACAACCTTACCATTTAAAATTCCCATGCTATTTTAATTTTACGCAAAATTATTCTTTTGCTTACAAGGACATATATTTTTTAAGGTTTTTTTGTGCGTACAAATAAAAAACTTAAAATATAAATGCAACATTATTGCATAAACGGCGGTTTATACGTACATTTGCGTCACTTTTTATTACCAATAGTAAATCTATGCGTTCATTTTTCAATATCAATCCTGATACAGCTGGTTTTTTCACATCTATGTTGTGTGCGATACATTGCTCAGCCATTCCAGTCTTGATATCATTAGGCTTGCTAAGTTCTTCATCTTGGTTGCACAATCATATGATAGATTGGGTAGTGATAGGGATTGGTATTTTGATTGCAACTTATTCATTAATAGGTGATTATTTAAAACTACACAAAAATTTAACACCGTTATTGATGGCTGGCGTAGGATTTGTATTTTTGTTTCTAGGTATGATCGAGCACCATGGATGGATGTTGGTGTTTAGTGTAGTTGGTGGTTTATTGGTTGCTTCTTCCCACTTATATAACCACAGAATAGGCAGATTTAGCAGGATCAAAGCGATCTGACAACCAAATTCTTGGATTGATTCTATGTAAAAAATAAAATCTACCATAGGTTTGATTACCTTTGTACGCTTATAATAATCCGACAATGCTTTATTTAGTGCCTACTCCTGTTGGAAATCTTGATGATATGACTTTCAGAGCCATTGATACCCTCAATATTTGTGATGTGGTATTGACTGAAGATACGCGCACTAGTGGCAAACTCTTAAAACATTTCAATATAGATAAGCCAATGTGGGCTTTTCACGCATTTAACGAACATAAAGCCTTAAAAAGCATCATCGACCATCTGCATCAAGGCAAAAATATCGCACTTATTTCAGATGCTGGTACGCCAGGCATATCAGATCCTGGGTTCTTATTGGTTCGGGCATGTGTAGATGAAGGCATCAAAATCAGTTGTTTGCCGGGACCTACAGCTTTCGTTCCGGCATTGGTCGCATCAGGAATGACGACCGATAAATTCTTCTTTGAAGGATTTCTGCCGCACAAAAAAGGAAGGCAAACAAGACTAAAGTTTCTTGCAGAGATGCCAGCGACCATTATTTTGTATGAATCTCCACACCGACTCGTAAAATGTCTAGAAGAGATACGAGATTTTATAGGTGAAACCAGAAAAGTCTGTGTGGCACGAGAAATCAGTAAGTTATATGAAGAGTTGATAACGTTGCAAGTAACAGAAGCCATAGCACATTTTTGTAATACACCGGCACGTGGAGAAATCGTGATCATCATAGAAGGTGCAGAATTTAAAACAACAAAACAAAAAGAAAAAGTGAATGATAGCATTTGAGCGGATAGTTTTAGAAAATGGACTTACTGTGATAATTCATGAAGATTTTTCTACACCGATGGTTGCTGTAAATGTAGTCTATAATGTTGGCTCAAAGCATGAAGACCCAAATCATACTGGATTTGCCCATTTGTTCGAACACCTTATGTTTGGTGGATCAAAGCACATTCCAGATTTTGATACGCCCATACAAGATGCAGGTGGCGAAAATAATGCTTTCACCAACACAGATTTGACCAATTTTTATGAAGTCTTACCAGCACAAAATGTCGAAACCGCTTTGTGGCTTGAATCAGACAGAATGCTTCAGTTGCGCTTCAGTAAAAAATCGCTGAATACACAAAAAAAAGTAGTCATCGAAGAATTTAAAGAAACTTGTCTCAATGAGCCGTACGGTGACATGTGGCATCATTTGTCTGCATTGTGTTATACACGTCATCCATACCAATGGCCTACGATTGGAAAGCACTTAGATCATATCGCTAATGCCACTATCGATCAAGTAGTTGTATTTTTTGAGCAATATTATAAACCAGAAAACTCGGTCATCGTCCTTGCCGGAAATATATCTGTAAGCAAAGGATTTGAATTGGTTCAAAAATGGTTTGGAGATATTCCGAAAGGAAATTTTAAAAAAAACCCACTAGAAGTCGAGCCTGTACAAAGCAAACCTAGACAGAAAGTATTAACCCAAAATGTACCGCATGAAGCAATTTATCAAGGTTATCATATGGGCACGAGACTAAGCGATTCGTACTATGCATGCGACTTATTGTCAGATGTATTGGCAAATGGCCGCTCTTCCAGATTCTACCAAAAACTATATAAGGAGCAGCAACTCTTCTCTACTATTGACGCATTTATCTCAGGTACAACTGATCCAGGACTATTTATCATCGAGGGCAAAACCATGCCATCAATATCTATCGATCAAGCCAAAGATGCCATACGCACAGAACTAAACATTCTTCAAAATGATAAAATTCCAGATAGAGAATTGACAAAACTGAAAAATGCAGTAGAGAGCAGTTTGACTTTTTCGGAAGTCAGCGCACTCAACAAGGCTATAAGTTTAGCATATTTTGAAGTATTGGGTGATGCAAATCTTATCAATGAAGAAGCAAAAAGATATCAGGAAATCACCGCTGAAGATCTCAGAGATACTGCCCAAAATGTCTTTAAATCAGAAAATTGTAGTGAATTGATCTACCTTCAGCAAAAATAGGTTTTCGGCAATACAATGTTTTAGCTTGTTCCAATCAAAAAAAAAGCTTAGTTATCATCCCGTTACAGAAAAGTTAAAAACCGTCTTTTTAAAATTTTTGTTGTAATTTTGTTGTTTCAATCAAAAGTTCAAAAAAGATGATTCAAAAGAAGATTTCAATAACTTTCGTATTCCTTTCGATATTTTTCGCAATTAATGCACAAGGCATAGAGTTTTTTCATGGCACTTGGCAGGAAGCAATGGCCAAAGCTAAAGCCGAAGACAAACCACTTTTTGTAGATGCTTTTGCTAAATGGTGCGGACCTTGCAAATCGATGGCAAAAAATGTATTTACACAAGATGAAGTCGGTAAATTCTATAATGCCAATTTTATCAATTTGAAACTAGATATGGAAGAAGCAGATGGTGTCACTTTTGGTCATAAGTATCCAGTACAGGCCTATCCTACCCTATTCTTTTTGGATGGTGATGGCAAGGTATTAAAGCTTGTGAAAGGTGGACAGACACCAGAAGGTTTGGTTTCTTTGGGAAATGAAGCATTAAAAAAAATAGATAGGAGTCTCCGTTATGAAGATCAGTACAAAGCCGGAGACAGAAGTTTTGACCTCATGTACAATTACGTAAAAGCACTCAATGCTGCGGGAAAACCAAGTCTTAAAATTTCTAATGACTATTTGGCAAGTAATCCATCACTATCAGAGTCCGAACGTCTAAAGTTCATTTTGGAAGCTGCAGTAGATGCAGATAGCAAACTATTCGATCAGGTCGTAGAGCATAAGTCCAAAATTGAAAAGGAAGTTGGAAAAGCTTATTATATCGAAAAATGTAAATCAGCATTGGCCGCTAGTAGCAAAAAGGCAGTAGATTACGAAATGGAGTCAATGCTAAATGATGCCAAAATCAAAGCCGAAAAAACATTGCCTGATGACGAAGCAGAAATATTTATAGCTGGCGCTGAAATGCAATTTTATAAAGCGTTTAAAAACGAAGAAAAATATATGTCTGCTTATAGAAAATTGTCAAAAAATGTAGCTGACGAACCAGGAAAATTAAAAGAGATTGTCACAGATATCATAAGGTCATATAAAGATCATCCAAAAATGATATTAGATGCAGCCGATTACGCTTCACAAATCTATGAATTGAAGGATGATATGGAGTCACTCACCCAATATTGTTCGGTTTTGGTACTCGGCAAACAAGCAGATAAAGCCATAAAAGTAGTTCGCAAGGCTCGTGAAAAAGCTGAAAAAAGTGGTGCTGAATTGAGCCCATATGATAATTTATTAAGCTTCCTGAATTCAAAAAAGAGTTAACTCAAATATTTCTCATAGTTTTTAGAAGTTATTAGAATAAGTTTTAAAAATATTTGTTCATTTCATGTGATATTTTCAAAAAATAGAGTCAAATATTTATTTATAAACCAATAAAATTATTTTCCAATGAGATCATTATTTACTATTTTGTGTATGATTGTTGGGCTTGTAAGCCAATTAACAGGTCAAGATGCAATGGAGCGCAAAATATCTATGAGCTTAGGCCCACAAAATGCCTTTTATGTAGAAATACCAGGCGCAGATGACAAAACTGCTGAAAAAACCTTTTACGAATTTGTCAAAGAATACGGCAAACTCAAAGAAAACAAAAAAGCCAATGAGCATTTTATGATGGCTACAAAAATTCCTGTGATCAATGGCACTTCTCCTATAGATTTGTTCGCAAAATTTGAAGAAGGTAAAGGAATGACTACTACATATGTATGGGTTGACCTTGGTGGTTCATTTGTCAATTCGTCTGACCACGCATCACAGACCGCAGCATTGAGGCAGTTTATGTATGACTATTTCATCGCAGTAAGAAAAAAAGTGGTTATGGAAGAATTAAAAAAAGAAGAGAAAAATCATGCTGATCTGGAAAAAGATCTTAGAAAACTGAAGGATAAAAATGACGATTATCATAAAGATATAGAAAAGGCAAAACAAAAAATAATGGAAGCTGAGAAAAATATCGAGAAGAATATTGTTGATCAAGAAAACAAGGTTAAGGAGATTGATACACAAAAAGCAGTAGTAGATAAAGTAGTCGAAAAACTCAATAACTTGGGCAAAAAAGACTAATTTTGTACTACAGTTGAAATGAAAAAAGGGAGTTTGTCGGCTGACAGTCTCCCTTTTTTGTTAAAATTGACATATATTCTATATTGGGTTTAGAATATCCAAATAAAATTATCGTACATTTGGAGGTTAATATTAATTTTGACATTCCACAAATAGCAAAAAAATATGGGTTTTACTAAAGATATCAGACTTATGCGAATCGGTTTTATGATTTTTCTTTTTGTTATCGTTTGTATGAATTTGTCGTATGGTCAGCATAAATTTCATAGAAATTATCCTGTACTAGAACCGAATGACAAACCATACAATTTTATTGATGGTTTTCAGATGAAGAATGGTAACTACGTGGCTATGTTTCAAGCCAATGGTTACAATGAAATTACTGCCAAAAATTATAACTTTGTAGTTATTTCAGCATTTGGACCAAAAGGAAATGTAGTTTGGAGCCGAAAACTTACTGATACACTAAATAATGCATTGGGATATAGTGCCATCTACCAAGGCAAAAATGATAGTATTTATTTTATAGGTGGTAAAGCTATAGGTAGCATAAGCCAAGACAGTATTTTAGGCCGCTTATATAAAACCGAACAAGCTGATGAAAATAATAGGGTATTTTATGCCAAAATATTTGATTATAACAAATCTTTATTCCACCTAAGTTATGAAGCGGACAGTTCACTTGTTTTCAAGCGAAGATCATACGATTATACTACACAAACAACAAGCAGGCTTTCAATTGATGATACAGCATTAAAAAATAAATTTACCAGGATTCATACTTTTAAATTCAATCCAGATTCCACGATCCTTATGGCTGGGACAGTTGATTCTACACATGCATTTATTGCCATCACAGATACACTAGGCAATGTACGATGGAGCAGAAAATATGCTGGATTGGACACAAAAAAATCTAGATTCACTTTTTCTGATGCGACCATGCTACCTGATAGTTCATTTTTAGTTATGGGTTATGTCAATGAATTGAATATAACCAATGCAGTAAATAATCGTCGTGGTGTAATGTTACGATTGGATAAAAAAGGTAAAATACTATGGAGTAAAAGATTGTTAATTGGTGATGTCAAAAATCAAACTTGGCTAAACCGTATGGTTTCTGATGATAAAGGCAATTTTGTGTTTAACGGTCACTACAATGATGCAGTAAATCAAAAAAATATACCAATGCTGATTAAGGCAGATGTAGATGGTAAAATCATTTGGAAGAAAAAATATGACCGTATAATTGGTACTAGTGGTGATAATGTATTCAAAACCCAAGATGACGGCATAGGTACATTTGTAATGGCTTACGAAAATAATAAATTTGTGCCATCATTTATCAAAACTGATGGTGATGGCGAGTCAAGCTGTGAAGAAGGTATAAGTGATGATACTTGGACAGATATCAGTCTTACATCAGATACCTTGAAGTGGCTAAAAAGCAATTATACAACCAAAGACAGTTTGATAAAAGTAAATGTTGAACCTTATATTTATTCAAATCCTAAGATTAACTTAAAAGACTCTATTTATTGTCCTAATGCCCAAATAAAACACCTATTCAATGCGAATGTTAAAGGTGCCACAAATTACAAATGGAGCACAGGAGAAGAAGGTGCTACAAGAGATACACTTACCGTATTTGATAAAGGTCAATATTCAGTAACCGTTACAGTTGGTGAAGGTGTATGATATATGCTATGTGATACGGTCGAATTAATGAGATATACATTACCAAGTGCCTCTATTGCTTTGAGTTTAGGAAATTGGTGTACCAATGGCAAACAAATGCTTACTTTGGGATATGGCCCTGGTCATCCTAATGTAAAATCAATCTCGTGGAGTACAGATGATAAAGATATAGCAAGTTTAGAAATATCATCACCTGGTACATACTCAGTAACTGTAACAGCAGCTAACGGTTGTACAGCAACCACAAGCACTCCTGTTACTGTGAATGCACTGCCGACTCCAAACATCACAGGAACTCCTTCCTTCTGTTTTGGATCCAATACAACTTTAAATGCAGGTGCAGGTTATTCATCTTACCTCTGGTCAAATGGAGCTGTAACGCAAAACATCACTGT
>CALFYH010000378.1 GCA_937952155.1 uncultured Saprospiraceae bacterium | reverse complement strand
ATCTACACAGGCGAAGACACTCTTTCCCTACACGACGCTCTTCCGATCTATCCTGACTTCCTTTTTTCTTTTGTATGGCTTTATTATAGAAATCTAAGGCTTCTTTATATTTATTTTCCTTGAAAAGGCAATCACCTGCTCTAACCAAGGCATCTGGCCAAACCTGATCTGAAACTGATGTGTTTTTGATTTTCGATGCATCCTTATTGAATAAGTTGATTGCATTTTTGAAATTTTGCTCGGCTTTTTTGTAGTCTTTTTGTTGAAGATAATTGTAACCTTGAGTATAATAAGCCAGCGATTGTGTGGACTCATCTGGCATCCAGGTGATGCCATCAGCCAATGTAAAGTATTGGTCCATGTAAGTCGCCGAAAGTGGATAATTACCTTTGAGATGTGTAATGTGCGCTGTCCAATACATCGACTGAGCTGCTGTAATTCTGGTAAGTTGATACTTTCGTGCCTTCTCAAAACTAACTAAAGCATTGTCAGAGTCACCATTGTTGGTTTGTTGGATTCCATATTTCAACGCTAGATTTTGGTAAATAACCTTGAGTTTATCATTGATTGGGTTTAATCCTTCGATTATTTGAATTCCAGATGCATAATCTGAAGTATTTTCTAATAATTCAAGGATAATATTTTGGGCTTCGGTATAATATTTTGATGACTTTTCGATTTTTATCAATGTATTTATAGCTTCTCTCTCGAATCCTGATTCTGCAGACATCTTGCCATAGTTAAATAATGCTTCTGCTTGCATATCCTTTTCAAAATCCATTTGACTCACATACTTAAAGGCTGCTCGTGCAGAGACCATATCACCAGTTTCATAATAACAATCAGCTAAATAATAATTGGACATTTGGCCTATTTTATTGTTTAACTGGCTCAATTCTTTGAAGTTGTTGATGGCGTCAGCGTATTTTTTAAGTTGATATTGTGTAAATCCAAGTTGGTAAAACTCTTCAACTGTAAGTTTTTCTGTATTATCTTCATAATATTCAAGGTGTGGCAACGCAAGCTCGTAGCTACCTTTCTGAAAATATGATTGACCCAATAATTGTCTGATTTCCTTTCTGTTGCGTAAGTCCGTGTCTTTCAATGCAGCTTCTCCATGCTTGATGACCTCATCAAATTGACCTTGCGCAAAATAAATTTGAGTAATGTAATAAGGAACAAAAGACTTATAAACACTATTTGTTTTGACTTTTTCGAAGGATGCGACTGCCGCTTTGTAGTTTTTGGTAAAATATTCGCACAAACCGTAATAATAATTGGCTGGATAGTAGAATATATTTTGAATTTTGATCGTTCGGCTGAGCTCTTTTTTAGCTTGGTCAAATTCTTTGCTTACAAAGTGTGCATATCCTTTTTTAAAACTTACTTCTGACATGTCGTATTCGGTCAAGTCATCAGGATCAATCATTTCATAGATTTCGATACACTTGCCATACCATTTTTTATTGTAGTAATAATTGCCCAATTCCATGATCGCTGGTGTCGTGACTGGATCTGGGTATTTTTTATTTATAAATGACAAAAGCTCGTTCTCTCCTGACATATAATCAGCCCTAAGCCCTGCAATAGCTGCCATAGCGGCTGCATCATCTTTGAAATTGGAAAAATCATCATTAATCGCCGGATTTTTGGCTTGAATGTATTTGCCATAAGCATATCTTGTGGCACCATAGAGGCTATTTTCGAAAAATTCTTGTTCGAGTTTATACGATTTATGCCTGTCGAGGTAATTTTTATTTTCTTGAGACGTGGCTGTCGTCAAGATATTGTGTAAAATAATAAGTATAAAAATGGACGATCTCATATTAAGCGATTTCGGCAATGAAAAAATAATTGGTCCGAATATAAAAAACGCAAATATACTACTATTTATTGGTAATATATATGTAATGAAGGTAATACAGATTAAATAAAATTGGAATGCGATTGTAAAATAGTAAAATATTTTGACCTGAGATTATCATGTTTAAATCATTTTCAAGGAGATTTGAGCTTGACTATTGGACAAAATTATTAAAAATAATGTTTTAAGTCAGCATGCCTTTTCTGTTTTGCTTTGGAAATCACTTCTTTTTTGTTAGTTTTGCCCTACTTAGCAAAGGGGAACATGGCGGACGTACTTATTTTTTTTATTATTGGTATTTTTTTAGCACTTTTATTTCTCAATATCTATTTTAGAGTAAAAGTTTTTAGATTATATAAGACGTTGGTGCAAAACAAAATAGAGTTTGATAGTTCCCATATTTTCAATAAGCGCAAGTTGGAAACAGAAATTTTGCCCAAATACCCAAAGTTCAATAGTGAAATCCTGATGTTTATAGGGAATATTCGGAGATCATTGTCTATTGCGGTAGTTTTGGTATTGCTTATTACGATGATGGGCTTCATTTTAAAACGAATTTAAAACATTAAACATTGAGAATAGGACTTGTCGGGGTAGGACATCTTGGGAAGATTCACCTAAGGTGCTTATTGAAAACAAAATTTATAGTCGAAGGATTTTTTGATACCAATCAGGAAGTAAGCGATCAGATAGCAACAGAATATAATGTCAAGGCCTTCCGAGACTTTGACAGCATGTTGGATGCCGTGGACTGCATCGATATCGTCAGCCCGACCGTTTTCCATTTTGAAATAGCCAAAAAAGCTATTATCAAAGGTAAACACATTTTTATCGAAAAACCACTCACTGAGACTACTGAACAAGCTCGAGAATTGGTATCACTTGCAGTCAAATATAATGTAATCGTTCAGGTAGGTCATGTAGAACGCTATAATCCAGCTATCCGATCTATGTCTGGAGTGAAATTAAATCCCAAGTTTATCGAAGGGCACCGTTTGGCGATGTTCAATCCAAGAGGTACTGATGTATCTGTTGTTTTGGACTTGATGATACACGATCTTGACATCATCCTAAGCCTTATAAAATCTGAAGTTAAAAATGTCAGCGCTAATGGTGTTTGTATCGTGAGTAACACACCAGATATATGTAATGCTCGAATCGAATTTGTAAATGGATCTGTAGCAAATCTGACAGCTAGCAGGATCAGTCTAAAAAATATGCGCAAGATTCGGATATTTCAGGATGATGCATACATCAGTTTGGACTTTCTGGATAAGGATGCACAAGTCATAAAAATAGAGAATCATATCGAAGACGACAATTTTTCGGGTATGACGATGCATACAAATACGGGTTTGAAACGTATTATAGTAGAGTCGCCACCGATCATGCAAAATAATGCCATAGAAGATGAACTCAATGACTTTTATGAAGCAGTATCTGGTAACTCGTCGGTCACTGTCACCATACAAGATGGATACAGAGCCTTGCATCTTGCACAACTTATTCAGGAAAAAATAGATGAAGCGTGAGGTTAGTTCAGTTTTTAGCGATAATATCGATTAGTATAGTTTTTAGTTCTTGTGGTCTTACAGACAATGACGAACCATTGCCGTTTTTCTTAAATTTGGAAAATCCAGTTGTGAGCAGTCCAACGCAAACAAAAGATACCCATAAAATAACAGATGCTTGGGTTTTTGTAGATGGACAGATTATAGGTGTATTTCCACTACCAACTAAAGTGCCAGTGACTTTTACAGGTGCTGAGACAGAAATTACCATCTTTGCTGGCATTAGGAATAATGGTATGAATGATCAACCCGTTTTTTACCCATTTTATAAATCAATTGTCAAGAAAATTAAACCAAATGTAGGTGATGAGATTACGATTCCTTTAGCTTTTTCCTACAAAGAGGACACAAAATTTGCAGTAGAAGAAAGTTTTGAAAATTCTAACATTTTTAATAATGATATAGATAGCAATCCTTTGACATTTATAAAACCAACCAATGTGACATCCAGTATCGGTAGTTATTCAGGTGAAGTAACATTGACATCAGATTTGAAATTTATAGAAGTTGCATCTAGTACTGAGATTTTGGCAGGTCAAAATTCTAGAGGTGCTAGTTATATAGAATTTGATTATAAAGGCGAAGGCGAAATTGCTGTTGGATTGGCAAAAACCAACAATGGAATAATCAAAATCGAATATTTCCTTTTTGTTCCTGGCAAAGACAATTGGAATAAAATTTATATAGATGTGACAGATAAATTGTCAACGCAAGATTACCAAAAATATGCAGTCTTGCTTGCCTTTACCAAAACGGATTTGGATGTAGAGTCAAAAATTTACATCGATAATTACAAACACGTGCATTTCTGATCCGAATGAAGGAACAAAGAAAATTAGAATTGGTCATATACAGAGTTGGTGATTTTATCGCTGCATTCATTTCGTGGCTGCTTTTCTTTATGTACAGAAAACAAACGGAAACGCCTGGTATTACTTGGGCAGAGATATTTAAAGATACCAGACTTTGGCAGGGACTCATATTGATACCGATCATTTGGATGGTCATATATTCTATCTTTGACAAGTACCGAGATATCTACAGATATTCAAGGCTTGAGACATTAAAAAGTACATTTTTTACGACGTTTTTGGGCGTGTTATTGTTGTTTTTTTCAGTGTTAATGGATGACAAAGTATTACAATTTACATCATATTTCTCTCTATTTATCAGATTGTTTCTACTACATTTTACGATTACATCCATCTTTCGCATGATAATACTTACTGTAGCCAGTCGGAGACTCAAAAGTGGTAAGGTTACATACAACACACTCATAATAGGTGGCGATAAAAATGCTGTGGACCTATACGAAGAGATAAAAAGCAGGCCTTACAGTTTGGGTCATCATTTTTCTGGGTTTCTGGATAGTAATGGTCGTAGTAGTAACCATCTGGAAGCATATCTACCCAAGCTAGGTAAGCTCAATGATATGGAACGCGTGATGAATGAATACAAAATCGAAGAAGTCATCATCGCAGTAGAAACATCCGAACACAACAAACTTAAGAGCATTTTGGATGCGCTTTTTGATTATTCTGACCAGATTTTGATAAAAGTGATACCTGATACGTATGACATCATGCTTGGTACCGTAAAGATGAACCACATTTATGGTGCGGTATTGATTGAGATAGATCAGGAATTGATGCCCAATTGGCAAAAAGTGGTAAAACGACTGATGGATTATTTTATAAGTATCATAGCGATCATTATTCTTTCTCCGGTCATCTTAATGAGTATCATCAGGGTAAAACTTTCATCACAAGGCCCAATCTTTTACACTCAGGAACGCATTGGTATAAATGGCAAACCTTTTAATATCATCAAATTCAGGTCTATGTATCTGGAATCAGAAAAAAACGGACCACAACTTTCTAGTGATGCAGATGACCGTGTGACACCATGGGGCAAGGTCATGAGAAAATGGCGTATAGACGAGATTCCACAATTTTTCAATGTAATCAAAGGAGATATGTCGATTGTAGGTCCGAGACCTGAGCGGAAGTATTATATTGACTTGATATCTAAGGAAGCGCCACATTATAAGCATCTTCTAAAAGTTCGACCAGGTATCACATCTTGGGGACAAGTAAAATATGGCTACGCTTCAAATGTACAGCAGATGATCCAACGGTTGAAGTTTGATATTCTATACATAGAAAATATGTCGCTCTCTTTAGATATTAAAATTTTGTTTTACACGGTATTGGTGCTTATCCAAGGTAAAGGAAAGTAAGCTGTTTAACAATCAATAATATTCACGGCTGTAGCCAATCCTCCTTCTGAAGTTTCTTTATATTTTCGGTTCATATCTTTGGCTGTTTCCCACATTGTGGTGATGACGTTGTCCAAAGGCACTTTTATATCCTCTGGGTTTCTGTCTAGTGCTATCGCTGTTGCATTTATAGCCTTGATCGCACCCATCGAGTTGCGTTCTATACATGGAACCTGCACTAAACCACCTATTGGGTCACAAGTCATGCCTAGATGATGCTCCATAGCTACTTCAGCAGCAATCGTACACTGTTCTGGGCTTCCACCCATCAATTCGGTCAATCCAGCTGCAGCCATCGCTGATGATACACCGATTTCAGCCTGACAGCCACCCATAGCCGCAGAGATTGTAGAACCTTTTTTGAAGATAGAGCCAATTTCTCCAGCGGTGAGTAAGAATCTTACAATCTCATCATTACCAGCTGATTTATTGACAAAACATAGGTAATACATAAGCACAGCAGGGATGACACCAGCACTTCCATTGGTTGGCGCAGTAACTACACGTCCAAATGCAGCATTCACTTCATTGACACCGATACCAAAACTTCCTACCCATTTCATCACATCTTGAAAATTGGGATTGGTAGCTTGGATAGCTTTTAACCATTCATCGGCATTTTGGTAGGTTGTTTCAGATTGCATGAGCTTTTTGGTAACGTCTGAGGCTCTTCGCTTTACCTTTAGCGCACCAGGTAAATATCCATCCGTATGGCAGCCTACGTACATACTGTCTAGCATTACACGCCAGATAGTCAGTAAACCTTCGCGTATTTCCTTTTCGGAGCGATCTACAAGCTCATTTTCGAATACGATGTCAGATATCGTTTTATCATGTTTTTTGCAATAGGCTAGCAATTCTAGGCTGTTTTGAATAGGATAGGGATGATCGGGTGCATTCTCGAACGTGGACATTTCTTCTCCTTCCCAAATGATAAATCCTCCACCTATCGAATAGTAGGTCTCTGAAAATACCGTACCGTCAGCTTTTTCGGCTAAAAATATCATACCATTGGCATGGAATGGCAAAAACTCGTGTTCAAATCTTATTGCATTAACAGCATCAAATAAAATTCTTTCGCCATTGATTGTCAAGGATTTTTGTGCTTTAATACCATCAATAATATCGGTAATAGATTTTGTGTCCACCGTAACAGGATCATAACCAGCCAATCCCATCATCACTGCAAGATCAGTAGCGTGTCCCTTACCTGTCAGTGACAACGAGCCGTACAATGATACGGAAAGAGTCGTATTCTGCTCAATAAATCCTGCTTTGGTACAACTTTCTACAAATCTCAATGCAGCTTTCCAAGGGCCTAAGGTATGTGACGATGACGGTCCGACACCGATTTTAAATACATCAAAAACACTGATAAACTCCATGGAAATGATTAAGGATTTTGGTGAAAGGGTTAATGTTTAAAATAATCTTTAAGATCATTAGAAGCACGCAAGAAATCTTCGGGAATACCGATATCTATAAAGTATTCATTAGAAACAAATCCCTTGAGCATTCGGTTTTCGATATGGGTCTCCAATACATCTTTTTCGAATGAAAATACTTCAGGCAATTGCAGTTGTTGGAACGTTGATTTTTGTATGATGTACGTACCACCATTGATCAATCCATCCGCTATAAAAGTCTTTTCCTTAAACGAAATGATGGTTTGACTTTCGTCCAATATCACACTACCATATCGATCGAAATGCTGCATTGGTTTGAGCGCCAGCGTGATTAATGCTTGCAAGTGTAAGTGATGCCTATACATGGATGAAAGATCCACCCTAAATAATGTGTCACCATTGACCACTACAAAATGATCTTCTTGTACGAGCTTAGACGCAAGAAATATAGCGCCACCTGTTCCTAAAGGGCTAGATTCTATACAATAATCATAATGCAAATCAGGCCATTTTTCATTCAAATGCTGCAAGACGACTTCATGCATATATCCTAAAGAAAAGATAATTTTACTGACTTTTTGATCCAATAATTCCTGAATAACATAATCAATGAATGGCCTTCCTGCGACAGGAGCCATACATTTAGGTAGATCAGGAACTGCAGATTTTAACCTAGTGCCCAATCCACCAGCCAAAATAACTGCTTCGCTAATCATAGACATTGATGAAAATATTTTTCTTCTACCAACTGACAAATGATGTGTCCTATCATGATGTGTGATTCTTGGATTCTAGGTGTATCAGATGAAGGGACATTGATCAAAATATCAGAAATATCTTTCATCTTGCCACCTGTAGCACCCGTAAAAGAGATAGTGGACATATTTTTGGTACTTGCCGTCTCTAGTGCGTTTATGATATTCTTACTATTGCCGCTGGTAGATAGCCCGACGAGTACATCGCCAGGATTGCCGATACCATCCACCAATCTCGAGTACACCACATCAAAACTGTAATCATTGGCTACCGCTGTGAGATAGGATGTATTGACATGAAGTGCCTCTGCGGGCAAAGCTTTGCGATCTTGATAAAATCTGCCACTAAATTCTGCTGCCAAGTGTTGGGCATCTGCGGCACTACCACCATTGCCACAAAATAAAATTTTATTGCCTGATTTTAAAGCTGTTAAGATCACGAATACTGCTTTTTCTATACTAAGAAGCAGTTCAGCATCTTGTAAAATATCTTGTTTTACCTTGATAGATGCACCTATGATTGCCCTTACAGCGCTGTCATGATTTGATATCATGTTGTATTTGATTTTTTGCAAAGATAAAAGGACTTGTTGACTTGCATGTCAAAAGAAAGTAAATTGGTAAAAAAAGTGAAGGAAGCTGCAAGTATATTTTTTGTAGGATGGGAATGGTTAAAAATTAATGGTTTTTTTTAAAAATTTTATTCATAACTATTTCCTCCAACTTTTTGACAGATCAAAGTGGAAATCCAAGACAATATTTATTATATTTGCCATTCGGAGAGACGCTCATCGACCAGAAAGCTGGTGGATACGACTCGCGATACAAGTACACAGGCAAAGAGACCGACGAAAATACTGGGCTAAATTATTATGGGGCACGTTATTATAACTCAAGTATTAGTATGTTTTATGGGGTCGATCCGCTGGCGGAGATGAGACCAGGTCATACACCCTATAATTATGTACAAAACAGCCCAATAAATAGAATCGATCCTGATGGAGCTTTAGATACCGATTATTTGAATAGTGAAACAGGAGAAACGGTTCATATTGAAGACGGTAAGGATCAAATTGCAATTTTAAACAATGACCAATTTAAACAAATTAAACAACTTTCTACTGCAACTTCTTGGAATCAGCAGCAAACCGAACAATATGAAAATTTAACCAACAATAATGTTCTGGACTTTAATAGTGATCTTGGCTTATTAACAAGAGTTGCATTTGCTGAGTTTACTAATAAAGGGTTAGATGCGAAAATGATTGCTGCGGAGTCTGTTTTAAATAGAGTTGATTACAATCAATCGGGGGGAGAGTATACTAAATATTCAAAGGACTTAAAAGCATCAACATCCGTTGAAAATGCAATATTAGCACCAGGCGGCTATGCTGAAACGCCTAAAAAAGAAGCATATCTAAACCCATATGGTTTTGTTCAAAAGTCAGAAAAACGAAATGAGAGTGGGGCAAGAAATAACTTGTTGCAATCAGCATATGCAGCGTATAGTGTAAGTAATAACTTAAGTCCAAGAACTGGCGTTATATGGTATCACTCGATATACAATATAAGTGCAGATAGCAAACATAATTATAAAAATTGGTCGTCATACAAAAGTGGTGATTTACAATTATTAAATTTGAATATTAAAGGAATTTCACAAGCTGCAAAATTAAGAAGATGAGAACTGTTATTGCTATACTTTTTATTTTTATGTTAAATTCATGTTCATCCGTAAAGGAACAACATATTATTGAAAGTAAAATTCAAGATACAAATCTTCTTAGAAGATTAATTAATCAAAATAAAATTAATGGACAAATCATTTTAAATGACTTTGACGGCAAAGTAAAAGTCGATAGCTTTGTTGGCGTTTATGTAAAATATCCATTTAAACAAACTTACACCATAGATAGTATATATTACTTAAATTACAATGATAGCAATTTTAAGATACTGGCTCAATCTGAATTTGAAAAAGGATTATTGTACCTAGAAGTTGACAATAAAGGCAATCATACCCGATTTTTTAGTTTTGGTGGTTATGTGACGGATGTTAGAAATGTTTTGGTCAGTGAGAGTAAGAAGAATATTGAATTAACATTTACAGTTGATACTTGGGCATCAACAATGCCAGACACAGTTAAGCAGTTTATAAAAATTGAATCAAATAAAAATTCAATTGATTTTAAGATTTGGAATAAATTTGATAAGAAAGATGTTTGGCAATCAGTTATTACAGATTAAGATTCTGCTTCATTTAATAAA
>CALFYH010000377.1 GCA_937952155.1 uncultured Saprospiraceae bacterium | reverse complement strand
ATTGATGGAATAGAGCAAGTTTTTCCCATCAGGACTTAGTCTGATATGACTTATCGGCGTGTATTTTTTATTGCTGATTTTCAGAATTTTAGATTTGGATTTTGGATCCAGCATTGACTTTTCGGAATCAAAATACTGAGTATAATATTTCGCCCATTCTTCTTTTAATTCACCAAGCTCTTTATTGAGAATATATTCAAAGCTATTTTCAGTACCGCGGCTTATTTTGGTAAGATAAAGTAAGTTGGAGATAGCTGATTTCCCGTAATTCTGGTCTATATAAAACCAAAACGATTGTCCTATCAACTTGGGATATTCAGCAGCAATTTTATCAAAAGTATGATAATCTTTATTGCTTTGCCATATATCACGGAGTTCATCTTCGACTAGGTGATTCCAATCATGTGCAGCAAAAGCAATCACGCCTTCTTTGTACCAATCTGGCAAATTTAGCAGTACTGCATTTTGGATTATCTCTTGAATTGTGGAACCAAAAAGCATATTGTTAAAATATACTGTGGCAATGCCTTCTCTGATTTTTTGTCGCAAATGTTCATTGTCGCCATCAAAATACACAAACATTTTGTTGCCTACAATCTTAGTTTCTCCAGTTTTATTGGTAAATGTTTCTTCCATACCGATATTACTCTGCTTTAAGTCTGTAATATCCGTATAAACGATTATTTCTATTTTATCATTGATACGATGCTCTAGTATTTTTTGGATGGCATCATGATCCATCTCCGCCATTCTGATGGTCGGCTGTGCAATAAATCGACCTTTTCCATACCAATAAGTTATAAAATTGGCTGATTCATACTCCCACCAATTATTAAAATCATCATGGTACTGTACTCTATTTTTCCCAAATTCGGTATTGATGCTCTGACCATGTGACAACCAGGCAATATTCAATAAGACGATGGAAATGATCAATTTGTACATAAGTGATGCAAAATATGACTTTTTATACAATTATAAAACTACCATCAAAAAATTATAAGTAAACACCAAATAAAAAATGCCACAAAGTCACCAAGATGCAATTTTGCGGCATTTCATTTATTATAAAATCCAATTAGTTAATAGAAAACTTCAATGTCAATCCCGAACGAATCGTGGTTACTGGAAAGGAAAGTGTCGTTTTAGGCTCAGTCCTCGAATAATCAAAATAGAACTTTATTGCCAGATTTTTATTGACATCGTATTCAATACTTGGATTGAGTGTAATTGTTTTTTGACCTCTATCTGCTTGAGCTCCTATACCTGACTGTAAATCATATACTTGCGACAAATCATCTCGTAATGAATAAGCTAACGTGAATCTTATGTCTCGTCCTGTAGCAGTGGTACCTTTATTGGTCATCAATTTTGAAAGCAGACCACTTTCCTTTTTCTCTTCTTCTTCACCTTCTGCTCCATCTTTCTTTTTTGACTTCTTTTTAGATTTCTTTTTCTTGCTGAAAGCTTTGAAATTCTTAAGAACGTAACCTGCGCCAATTGTGATTTCTTTTGACTTGGTTTCCTTCAAATTGTAGAGACCCAATTCAAGGCCACGAGTCATTTTAAAATCAAAATCAAGTTTGAAATCTTTGACTGTCTTCAGACTAACTCCAATGACTGGAACAAATTGCTCTGATATATTTACCGAAGGTATTTCTAAACGAGAGTAATAATTGTTATTTGGTGACAACTCTCCAAAAGGATCCTCCGCTTTGTACAATGGTGAAGTTTCAAATCTGCTAACCCGGATGGTATTAGAATATCCATGCTTTATGGTGATATTTGAAAAATACTTCTTAAACATCTTAATCTTACCCAGTCCGTTGTAATTCAGTTGCCAGTTTGGTTTCGGTATATATGTATTGCTGGCAAAAGACTTCTGCTGATCAAGTTCTATATCAAAAGGTGAAACCTTGGTGTAAGCCGCAATAAATGCTGGAACTGCCACATTATTTTGCAGAGATCCGTAGCCACCAGGATATGCTGGATCAGTGGGATGTACTCCAGGATTCTCTACGTTTGGCAATCTCCTAGCTATGATTTCTCTGTTTTCCTTAAACTGTTCATACAAACCAGCACTGTTGTCAAAGAGTGTATTGAGCGAAAAGAAAGTTGCATCAAATGATCCTACATCATATCTTGCCAATTGTTCAAATTTACCACCAGAATTTGCTGTCTTCCTGAAAACTTCATTGTGCGATTCCTGATAATTTTTCTTGAAAGTAACATCTACACTGAAGTCCTTGAATGGTTCTACAAGAAACTTAGCATCAAAAGTCTGTCGCTTGGTTTGTATCAACCCATCATTAAACTTCGTACTTGGATTAAACCAATCTTGATTTTTGACCAACCAGTTGTTATCACCAGAGATTCTTGGTTGTACGCCACCAATAAAATCCCATCCTGGAGCTACAAATCCCTCACTTTGACCAAGCAATTTGGATTGTGGCATAAATCCAGGAATCTGCGTCGTGCGATCCTCCTTATAATTGAATTTGATGGAACGTATCAACATCAATGGTCTTAGGATTACTCTTTCAGCTAATGAAGGATCTCTTGGCTTGTCTTCCTTTTTATCTTTGCTATCTTTTGATTTACTGCCATCTTTTGACTTTTCTTCACTTTCAGCATCATCAACACGCATGTCCAATTTGTTAGCATCCTCTTTGTCAGATACCGCTTTCTGTGGTTTAGATGACTTTTTCTTACTAGTAGAACGAGATGCCTTGCCTGTTTCTATTGATTTCAGGTATCCAGATTTGTTATAAAGCTTGGTGAAATCAAGGGTAAAGTTAAAACTTGCATTTTGGCCATTGCGGATGGTATTGCCCAAATATGTTCCATCAGGTTGTGGATTATCATCTATTTTTATCAAACTACCTGCATCCCAGCCGTATTCAGCCTTATAATCAGCACCTGCAGAAATCCAATCAAGAATAGGAATACTTTTAAATGGCAACTTATAATTTAATGATGCCGTATGTTGGTAACTCTTGGACCTACCCAAAGATCTAAGGTTCTTATTTCTATAATAATTAGGATCATCGGTTTCATTTACTATGTCGCGATAAGATCTACCGTTTTGGTCCACTAAGCTACCTTTTTCATCCACCAAATCCCTACCATCTAATGTATTGGCAACTCCTGTATAACGCAGCTGATCCACGATCGAGCTTGTATTGGCCCTAAATCCGAATCTCAATGACTTGGTAAAATCCCAGTCAAGGACATAATTACGATCCCAAGTAAATCTATTATCGTCAAATGCATAAATTGGCTCAACTGGCTGCCTGAATGTCCTACGGTTGAGCTGATCTGCCATTCTGGATGTAAATGAAAAATTACTTGGCAATAAGCTAAAATTGAAGTCAGAAAAAAGCTTTAAGGCTTTCACCTTTATAAATTTCAAAGGTTCTATATAGCTTGATTTTCTTGTAAAAACATAATCCAGTCCCAGTGTTCTAGAAGTAGATTTATCTTCTTTAAGAATAGCATCAGCATAATTATTTTCTGTAAACGCATAAGAAACACTTAGGTTTGAAGGCGACCAAGGTTTTCCAGGTGCACCAGCTGTAGTTTTCACATTGGTAAGCGTAAGTGACTTGATTGTGATAGTTTTCCTAGCTACTTCAGCTATCGAGTCGCGTTTATCTGGATCACTGATTAGTGCTAACTTATCTTTAACTTTAATATCCTGATCTATTGGGTCATACTCTGGTACTATGTGAGTTTTTTGATATTGTGTATAGACTGGGATGGACAATTTCAGTGCTTTAGGCAATAATTTTCCAGCGTCCAAATTGGCTGTAAGGTCGTATTGAAATTTTTGTTCACGCGAACGTTCATGAAGCCTTTTATCCACACCACTGAATCCATTGCTGTTAAAATTTCCAGCAAAATTGAGTTCACCCAAGTCAGCCATTTGTATTTGTAATCTACTCTGTGCCGCCCAAGCAAATGCTTCGTCGTATCCTGTTACTCTCAATTCATTAACCCATACTTCACCATCAAATATTTTGCCAGTGGATCTATTTTTAACAGCTATATAAATAACCTTCACTGCACCCAATGATGGATTACCTACCATACGTACCACATCACCTTTAGCGTCATTTACAACCATTTCGACGATTTGATCTCTAGCCTTGATATTGTTAGATATCCTGAATTTTCTCAAAGCCAAAAGACTATCAAGTGGGAAATTGACATAATTATGATCCATCCAGATATTGGCAGCATCTTGGCTTCCAACTTTGGATATCTTCAGCGGCAATTCATATTCATAATAGTTGTTGTCTGCCAATTTAACAGAGTCTTTGGCGCTAGCTGGAATATCTTTACCAAGTCTGACGATAATAGAAATATCCCCATCAAGTATTGAATCTTTCTCGATATTGACAACATTTTCAGCATGAACAAACATTTGCATTCTTTTGTACAAAGCCAAATTGATATTAGCTATTTTCGAAATACTTAATTCACAAGTTGGTGAAAATTTACTAAATTTTAATGCCATCGACCTTTCATCCTGTCTAAATTGCGTGGTCTGACCAAAAGCCCTGTTTCTTATGGCACCTCTAGGGACGATATAATTGAAAGGCGATTTCTCACTATTCTCTTCTATACCTATATCATCTATGCTAAACTTGGTAGTTGAGTTTCCTGCATCACCAGGAAGATCACAAATTGGCTTTTGTTTACGCCAAATACTTCTTTGCAACTGGAAGTCTGCCAATCTAAATGTTTTGGGTCTTTCAAAGTCTGTCATATACATACGCATAAACTGAATGCCTCTGTAACCCTGAATTCCACCAACAGCTCTACCACTATTGATCGGAATCTGGATACGATACCATTTTTCTGTAATTCCATTATGGGTGACGGTCAAAGATTGACGATAATA
>CALFYH010000376.1 GCA_937952155.1 uncultured Saprospiraceae bacterium | reverse complement strand
TATCCAATCCTGTCAGGCAGATGGGTTTGAAGTTATTGTCACTGGTGATTTCAATATCTGTCATCGTGAGATCGATATCGCTAGACCGAAAGAAAATGAAAACAGTATAGGATTTTTACCGATCGAAAGAGCGAAGATCTGACGACTGATGGATACATGTGATCTGAGTGATATGTTTCGTCATTTCTATCCTGATCTCAGAGACAAATATACACGATGGAGTTATAGAGCTGGAGCTAGACCTCGTAATGTAGGACGGCGTCTGGATTATATGATGGTGAGTCCCTGATTGATAAGTAATATTCATGATTGTATTCAATTGATTGGGCTATTTAATGTAATTATCTATAAGCATTAAAAAAATTAATAAAATCGTCCATCGGATCTACATAATATTTTTTTGCCAAAGATTTTATAAACTTTTTGACTTCACTATTTGGACTGCCTTTTATGATATCGATTTCCTTTTTAGTATTTCGTATCTCTTTTTCGATCTCAGATTTCAAATGCGACATTTTCAGAATGCCACGATCTGTTTTGTCACCAACATACGACGATACGTGCTGAAACCTAGCGTGATGCCTCAAATCTGACTTTTGCTGCCTTAGCTTTTTAGCTTGTTCTTTGAGCAGTTCGATATAAATAACAGCGACATCTTCCTTGATATTAAAAAGTCGATCCTCGGTATTTTTGAGCCATTGGGTCTCTATGACGAGCATCGTGATGATGTCTTTGTCTTCATAAGCTTTGGTGACTTGCTTCATGATTTCCTCTTTTTCAGCCTTTAGTTCGGGATCTGTTTCACTATCCGGATGAAGGATTTTTGCCAATGAAAGATAGACACTTCGTAGGTTTTTATTTTTTGATTCTTCTTGTATTTTACCAATTTCTTCTGCTTCGAGTTGTTTTTTTGTCTTTTTTCTTGATGTCTTTCGATTAGCTAGTTTTTCATCTATGTCCACCTTAGCTTGATGCAATCGATCATGTATCTTTCCTAAACTCTCTGGATCGTCAAAATCCAAATCTCCCAAATCTATATCAATACCCATCGATTGCATAAAATCTGAAAGCTCTTCCAATTGTTCTTCCTTCTCTTCTCGCACCATTTCATCGTAATCGACATCAGCCCATTTTTCGTATAAGGCTTTGGCTTTTTCATCAGGAGCTTTATACTCAAAATACTTATTTATTAATTCTGGAATAATGATTTCCATGTCTGTAATAACTGTTTTGGGCAATTTAATCTGGGTAGCAACTTCATCTAAAACCAACGCTAAATTCATTGCGGTAATAGCATTTGTTTCCATTAATGGTAAAATATTTTTCACATAATACTCAGAAAAAATCTCCAACTTCTGCTCTTCTCTGCTTAGCTCATCTCTTAACTTTTCGATGGTTTGCACCAATTTATTAAACTCTATATGCTTGGGCGAAAGCTTAGAATTGGATTTTATATGTATAAGATTGCTCATTTGAATAATTACACTTGTTAAAAAAATATTTGGCAAAATTAAGCTTTATTTGCTTGATGACAATCAAAGAATATAGAAGTTTCTACGCTTATCCATCAAACTGTTTTAGGATAGAAAAATGCATCTATCGTCAAAACTAACCATTATGTAGGATTTTTTGAACCATTAATCATAATAAGGAACTATATATGAGTTACCTTTGTTTTGTATTCGAATCAAAATAAAAATTGAAAATCATGTTAATAGCTTTAATTATTTTAGTTGTCATCGGACTTGTGGTCATGTCTATGTACAATAAATTGGTCTCCTTAAAAAATCGTGTTTTGGAAGCTTGGAGTGGTATAGACGTCCAGTTAAAAAGAAGATATGACCTCATCCCTAATCTAGTGAATACTGTAAAAGGGTATGCTGCCCATGAAAGTGGGACTCTAGAGAAAGTCATTCAAGCCAGAAATCAAGCAATGGCAGCGAGTAGTGGTGGCAATATCAATGCACAAGTTCAAGCCGAAAATGCACTTGCTGGCACAATGAAATCCTTGTTTGCTCTTGCAGAAAATTATCCTGACCTTAAGGCGAATACCAGTTTTCTTCAGCTCCAAGGCTCATTGGGAGAAATAGAAGAGCATCTTCAAAATGCCCGTAGATATTATAATGCACTTGTCCGTGATAATAATACAGCTGTAGAGTCGTTTCCTTCAAATTTGATTGCCAATAATTTTGGTTTTGGTAAATTTGACTTTTTCGAAATCGAAAATGATGCGGAAAGGAGTAATCCTGTAGTTCAGTTCTAAGATATTTGTACTTTATTGTACTTTAATTTTTGATGTAACCAAGGTAAAAGTAAAACATCAATTTACTTTAGCTTTTGGATTGAAGTATCTTTTATTTTGGTTACATTTACAATTTTGTATTCTTAATATTAATACAATATGCATCTTATAAAAAATGCGTTAATAATCATCCTGCTATTCATCACCTCGATGGTACGAGCCGAGTATTTTGTGATTAATGATTATAAGGTGAACATGACTGTCCTTGGTCAAAAAGGTATTATAACGGTTGATGAGTACATTACTGTAGAATTTAGTGAGCCAAGACGGGGAATTTTTCGTAAAATCCCTTATAAATATATGATTGATGGCAAAGAAACTGAATTTTCAATTAATAATGTAGATGTCGAAGGGTATGAATTTACCACCTATCATGAAGGCAGTAATTTTGTCATCAAAGTAGGAAACAAAGACCTTTATATAGATGGCATTCATACTTATCACTTTACTTATCAGATAAAAGATGCATTTATATTCGCCAAAGATCATACGGAATTTTATTGGAATATCCTCGGCAATGAATGGCCTGTGGAAGTAAAAAATATTAGCTATTCTGTACATTTGGATCAAGCTATGCCTATGACAGAAAAGGATTATTACTTATATACTGGTGCCAAAGGTGATACAAGTCGAAATGCAACCATAAGTTACTATATAGACACTTTCAAGGGTACATCTACAAAATCATTTGCGCCATATGAAGGTCTCACTTTAGCTATCAATTTACCTATAGAGTACATAAAACGGCCAACATACTGGGAAGAAATGTGGGCAAAATACGGCAAAGCAGGAATCGGTGGTTTATTATTTTTTCTTATCTCTGGTATGTTTTTTAGGATATGGTCCAAATATGGCAAAGATTATCCTATCGTAAGAATGGTCCAATATGCACCACCAAAAGAGCTTAATCCAGCAGAAGCTGGTGTCCTTATCGACGAGAAAGCAGACAATGTGGACATCCTTGCCTTATTGCCGTACTGGGCACATAACGGTCATATCACCATCAAACGGATACCTAAAACTTGGGGAAAAGATGACCACGAACTTACAAAAATAAAAGATCTTCCACAAGATGCTGGACCATATGAAAATATTGTTTTTGATGGCTTATTTGAAGATGGCAATAAGGTATTGGTTTCTGATTTAGAAAACTCATTTTATGAATATCTCCAGGCTGCTAAAACATCATTAAAAACACATCTCAATAATATGGGTGTCTATTATCCAGTCTCTATCAAAATGCAAATCTACTCCATGATTGCTTCTGGACTATTGGCTGTATTGGCTTTTTTGACTGGATTTATGTTTCAGTCCCTTGCTTTAGGCATTTCATTGGGTTTGAGCAGTATCATTGGTTTTATTTTTGCTAATTACATGATGAAAAAAAATGAAAGAGGCGTCCACCTTTATCAGCAGGTTCTTGAGATCGGAAGAGCACACGTCTGAACTCCAGTCACTGACCACTATCT
>CALFYH010000375.1 GCA_937952155.1 uncultured Saprospiraceae bacterium | reverse complement strand
CATAGGCAGTGTACCCCAAGAAGTGATACTTTTTGGCGGCACCATAAGGGAAAATATCGCTTATGGAAAACCAAATGCAACAGAAGAAGAAATAACCATGGCTGCGCGACAATCCAATAGTTGGGAATTTATATCTTCGTTTCCAGATGGCATGGAAACCATAGTTGGAGATCGAGGTATTAAACTTTCTGGTGGACAAAGACAACGGATCGCTATAGCTCGAGCAATCTTAAAAGATCCGAAAATATTGATCCTGGATGAAGCTACTTCATCCTTGGATGCCGAATCCGAAAAATTAGTTCAAGAAGCATTGGACAAGCTGATGCAAAACCGAACTTCGATCATCATAGCACATAGGTTATCTACCATCAGGGATGTAGATAGTATTTATGTACTGGAAAATGGTAAAATTATCGAAAAAGGAAGTCATGCCGAGCTCATCGCCAATGAACATGGTACTTATGCGGCTTTGGCTAGATTGCAGTTTGAATACAGTTAAATTTTGAAATTGATACAAGTGGAAAAATACATCAACCCATTTACAGATTTTGGATTCAAAAAGCTATTTGGGTCAGAACCAAACAAAGACTTACTTGCTGATTTCTTGAACGAATTATTGCCGGATAAACATAAAATTCACACACTCTCCTACTCTAAATCTGAGTATTTGGGGCCTAGTTTAAGTGATCGGAAAGCCATCTTTGATATATTTTGTACCAATGAACAAGGCGACAAATTTATAGTAGAAATACAACGTGCAAAACAAATTTATTTTAAAGATAGAAGCATTTACTATAGTACTTTCCCTATACAAGAACAAGCCATCAAAGGTATTTGGGATTTCAGACTTACCGCAGTTTATACCATTGCCATTTTAGATTTTGTGTTTGAGAATGACAATAATGATCAGCATGTTGTTGTGAAAGTTCAACTAAAAGATCAGGACAATCAAGTCTTTTATGAAAAATTGACATATATTTATTTGCAAATGCCGTTTTTCAATAAAACCGCCGAAGAATTGGAAACCAATTTTGAAAAATGGTTGTTTGTTCTAAAGAATATTGAGAAATTGACGGAGATTCCATCAAGATTGAAAAATAAAATATTTATGAAGTTTTTTGGAGAAGCAGAAATCGCAAATTTAGCCCAAGAAGAAAGAGCAGCTTATGAGCAAAGTCTGAAAGTATATCGAGACCTTAAAAATGTCACCGATACTGCGTTTATTGAAGGATATGATATTGCCAAACAAGAAGCGCATAACAAATTGGTTAATGCAATAAAAAAAGCAATATCACTCGGTAATTCGATACAAGAGACAGCAGAAATCTTTGAAATCTCAGAATCAGAAATAGAAAAATACCTTAATCAATAGATTTTAATTGATGATATTTAGTCATTTTTCACAAATATATCCTTAAGATATTTATTCATAATTATCCACTTATTATAAACCAGAATGTAACTCCATGAGCATTCAAATTCAATAAAATAAACATGTTCAATAAATATACGCTTACCTTTCTTTCGATCCTATTTGTAGTTACAGTCAATGCCCAGTTTGGTTATGGTCTTACGGCATCCAATGATATGTATAGTAGATACAAAAATCCCTCAGATAATATTGCATCTCCGTCTTCAGGCAGTGCTGTACTCAACTTTGGTGTTGGTCCTAAAATATGGATCGGAGGCAAAAAAGTATCATTTTCAGCAGAGGGACAAGCAGTTTTGGGTATTTTCAGCTTATCTACCAAAGATTATAAAGGCTTAGGTTCGATGGCATTCCCATTATTGGCAAAATTAAATTTCAAGGGACTCAGTACTTTCGACAGAGAAGGTAAAACTGGTTTCTCTATTGGTGGTGGAATACAGTATAGTAAAACAGAATTTTTTGGATTGCAAGAAAAGTATGCCGCTTTAGGAGTAAAAAGATCTTATTTTCAGACGTACATCATTCAAGCTGGATTTGGATTTGGTATTAGTGGATTTACAGCTCATGGCATTGTCAGATACGGGTTTCATCCTGATGACAAAAAAGTGAATACCCTAAATATCGGATTGCAATATGATTTTAATCTACCCATGTTGAAAAAAATCTCAAACCCTGAAAGCGAACTATAAGATCAAGTGATGACAATTAAAGAAAATCAAAGCTTAAGACCATTTAACACTTTCGGATTGGAGGCATCTTGTCTTGGATTGATAAGAATCTATAGTGTAGAAGATCTGCTTGATGTGATTCAAAACAATATCCATCCATTGCGCATTCTTGGTGGTGGATCCAATATTTTATTGTCTGGCAATATCCCTGCTTACATCCTGAAAAATGAAATCAAAGGATTGACCATCATCGAAGAAGACGAAAACCAGGTCTTGGTAGAAGTAGGTGCTGGTGAGCCATGGCATCAATTCGTCATGTGGTCTATAACACATGGTTTCGCAGGCATCGAAAATTTGGCACTCATACCAGGTACTGTAGGAGCTGCTCCCATGCAAAATATAGGTGCTTATGGTGTGGAACAAGAAATGGCTTTTGCCAAGCTTAAAGCAACGCATCTCACGACAGGTACAGAA
>CALFYH010000374.1 GCA_937952155.1 uncultured Saprospiraceae bacterium | reverse complement strand
TTGGTATATTTTCGTCCCATAGCCGTAAATACCATTGACAAAGCATCAGTTCCTTCTGATCTTCTTTTATCATCCGTAAGCCATTCAGGGTCTCTCCATATTATTGGCGAAATACAAACCAATTGTCTTCTATTGTATTGCGAAGCAAGTGCAGCATTAACACCTGGGTTCAATACATCTGCTTGTAAAATTGAAAATATTGATTCCGTATTACTGTATGAATTGGCAAAAGGTCCACCTGGGTGCGCTTCCAGAGTATATTGACCATTCAATTTTGTACCTTCAGTAATCACATTATCCCAGTCTCTCATGTGCAAGTAAACGCGAGTTTTGAAGGCAATGGCCGCATTTTTTGATGCTTTTGTTAACGTAGTATTGCTAATTAAATTTTCAGCATCATTCAAATCTGCCAAAACTTTTTGATACACTTCACCTACTGTATTTCTACCTTTGGTAATATCAGTATCTATATCTGATTGTGTATTAATACCAACTTCTCTGTAAGGAATTCCCTCATGTGTTGCACCAGCTGTTTCGTTATAAGGTCTAGCAAAAAAGTTTACCAATTCAAAATGTGTGATAGCTCTTAAAAACTTGGCTTGACCTATATAATCATCACCAACAGCTTTTGAAATTACACCACTTTCGACAGCCTTTGTTACGCCTTCTATCATAAGATTTGCTCTATTGATCAATCTATAGCCATCTACCCAATAGTAAACATTGTTGGCTGTGGTAGGATCATAAGTAGCGGTGTATGTCAATTGATAAAAAGTTGCTGTATTTACTACGTCTTCTCCTCTATTGTCACCTTGTTGTACAAAAGCTGCGCCCCAAACATACCCACGGCCACCATTTGCACTAGTGCTGTTATACTGACCAATAGCAGCTGCATTATACATTCCATTTAATGAACTAGCTATCAAGGAAGGTGTGGAAAATGAATCATCCACCGAAATGTTATTGATTGGTGATAAATTGAGGATATTATCCTCCGTACAGCCATTCATTGAAAAAACAATTAATGTGACTATACTTAATCTAAAAAATATATTTTTCATTTTATCTATTTTAAATATTAATAAATTTGAACTTTTAGAATCCGACATTTATACCAAATGAAACAATTCTTGAAATCGGTGTACCATTTAAGTCAACACCTAAAGTTTCCATTTCAGGATTTAACCCTTTATACTTTGTGATCATCAAAACATTTTGAGCTTGTGCATATACTCTTACTGATGACAAGCCAATTTTCTTAGTCAATAATGATCCAAGAGTATATCCTAAAGAAACGTTGTCCAAACTAATAAAATCACCATCTTCTACAAATCTAGTAGAAGCACCAGATGTTAGGTTTACAAATGGATTGCTACTAGCCCAAAGTCTAGGCGTAATACCATCACCTGGCTTATCAGCACTTTGCCATC
>CALFYH010000373.1 GCA_937952155.1 uncultured Saprospiraceae bacterium | reverse complement strand
TTCCGATCTAAGGATAACTTCCTGTGGCACTATACCTATGTTTTTGCGAAACTGTGTCAAATTATATTCATCAATATCAACGCCATCAACCAAGATATTTCCAGAATCTGGATTGTAAAACTTCATTAAAAGTTGGATGATGGTAGATTTGCCGCCACCACTTTGACCTACTAAAGCTATTTTTTGACCTGCTTTGATGTCAATGTTGATGCCTTTGAGTACAACCAAATCCTTTCTAGTAGGGTAGGCGAATGTGATGTCTTGATACCTTACATCACCTTTAAGTTTTAGATCTGATATATGCTCTGATTTTTGAACAGGCAATTCAGAAGGTGTGTCCAGTATTTCCTGAATCCTTTCAGTAGCTCCGATGGCACTGACGATCTGTGTATAAAGTGTACCAAAACTAGCAATAGCGCCTCCGAGGATACCAGTGTACATGATAAATGAAAATAAATCACCAGCTTCTATTTCGCCACGTTCGAGCAGAATTGCGCCTTGCCATAAGATAAAAAATATACCACCGAATAAGACTGTAATGATGAATGTAAAAAATACGCCTCTGATTTTTGCAAAACTCATAGAAATTTTGACAATTTTATCTACAGCTTTACCGTAGCGAATTGTCTCATACCAC
Organism: uncultured Saprospiraceae bacterium; assembly: GCA_937952155.1. Lineage (GTDB taxonomy): Bacteria > Bacteroidota > Bacteroidia > Chitinophagales > Saprospiraceae > OLB9. The sequence goes on along the minus strand of CALFYH010000373.1, from coordinate 2,941 downwards.
TCATTAGCAAATGATTTTACTATGGTAAATGATTGAAAAGTTTCTTCCACTATGGTATTTGTTGAGGCAAGTTCATCTTGTCTTTGCTTTGACAATTTTCTGATGTATCTTCCGAATATCATGGCACTAATCACAATAGCTGGAAAAGTAAGCAACATGATCATAGATAACTTGGGCATCCAAACAAAGATTATAATAATGCCTGAGATCAAAATGACTAGCTGTCGGATAAACTCACCAAGTGTCACTGAAAAAACGGATTGTAATTGTTCGACGTCGGCTGTGATGCGACTTGTCAGTTCGCCCACTCTTTTTTCTTCAAAAAAAGCCACTGGTTGTGTGATGATTTTTTCGTATAGATCTTTTCTTAGATCGGCCATACCTTTTTCTGATACGATCGCAAAGTAATAAGTTCTAAAATAACTTAATAAACCTTGTATGATAAGTGATATCAAAAATACCCATCCAAAATCTCTTACACTTAGATTGTGATTAAATGAACGATCACCTATTTTGATTACTGTTGGATTTCCTGTTGCAACATTTGCCATTTCGCCTGGTAAACCCATCAGCGCCATAAATATCAAACTACCTGCAACGAGAAATAACATGGCAAGTACAAAATACCACAAATAAGGTTTGATATACTTGAAAATACGAAGCGATTTTTTGAATGTATCTTTGTTTAGTTTAGTTTTGTTTTCAGGATTTGATACTTCACCACGAATTGATTTTGCCCTACTCATTCAGTGATATCTTTTAAGTGTGAAGCTACCGTTGGGTGCGATGCCATAAACATCTCATATAATTGCTTACTTGCCAAAAAGACTATTTTGTTACCGAAACTCCCAGATGCTTTAAGTCTAAATGATACTATCATTAATCTTCCCAACGAAAATATATTTACTGATGCGATGTCTTCATAGACCAGTTTATAGGTTTTCAAATAATTTGATACATAATAATAGTCTGGCCCCAATTCCACACGCTTGAGCTGAATGATGGTAAAGTAAATTAGAGCGAAAAATATAAGATATCCTGCAAGAAATGGATACTTAAATACAGGAGATGTCAAAAACGGCAGAGATTGATCATCTATGGTAAATATTGAAATAGTGAAAATCGTAAAAAATACTATCCACACCGTAGGGATGAATAGTTTAAAAAAAACGGTAAAATTGGATGATACTCTTTGCATTAGGATGGAAGTTGATCTGGCTTTTGTGCATTACTTTTTACGACTCGGGAAGCTACAGTTATCGATATCTCGTACAAAATGTACATAGGGATTCCTACCATAATTTGGGTAAGTGCATCAGGTGGCGTGATAATAGCCGCAATAATAAATATTATTAAAAATGCCTCTCTCCGGTACTTTTTCATAATGTCAGGCCCTATGATTCCTATCCTTGCAAGGAAATAAACCACTATAGGTAGCTCAAACGCCAAACCAATAGGAATTGTAAACATGGTAAGATAACTTACATATGACGAAAGGGTAGGACTATTTACTGCTTCAGTACCTACAGAGTAACTTCCCAAAAAGGATATTGCAAATGGGGCAATTATATAATAACCAAAACTCACTCCTAATATAAAAAGAAAAGATGTCGCACCGATAAGTCTGTTGGCAATTTTTACTTCAGTCTGATATAGGCCTGGTTTTATAAATTTCCAAAATTCATAAAATATATAGGGAAAGGAAGCGATCACTCCGATATAAATCGACACCGTAATACCCATAAAAAACTGCTCACCTAGTTCTCTGGTAATCAAAGGTAATTCTGGTGGACTAAAACATGTGGCTTCAGAAATTGCACAAAAAAGTTTATAAGTAATAAAATCTGGCTTCTTAGGCGCATAAATGATGTATTCGAATACTTCATTTTGGAATATTAATGCTATTGTAGCAAAAAATATAACTGCTAGCCCAGCTCTGATCACATGCCACCTAAGTTCTTCGAGGTGATCAAGAAATCCCATCTCTTTGCCATCATCGCCAGCATTCTGAACGTCGGAAATTTCTTTTTTAAGCAAGCTTGCCATGAAATTACTTTTAAAAATGAGCCGCAAAGATACATTTTTTGTTACGATAATATTGAAAAATAAAATATATAAAGTATGACAATGTTTTTTAATATATTATTTTTGCTCCATGAATTTTTCATCCAAAATATTAGAAGAGTCTGTTAATGCACTTTCTTCGTTACCAGGTATAGGTAAAAAATCCGCTTTGAGGTTGGCACTCCACTTGGCGCAAGACAATTCAGATAAGGCAAATCGGATTTCGTTTGCACTTGCTAAATTGGCAAAAGACATATGCAAATGCAAAAAATGTGGTAATATTTCAGATTTTGACTTGTGTGAAATTTGCAAAGCACCAGCAAGGCAAAACAACATCATTTGCATCGTAGAATCTGCACGCGATGTCATGGCCATAGAAGATACCAATCAGTTTAAAGGCAAGTATCATGTATTAGGTGGCGTGATTTCACCACTAGATGGCATCGGCCCTCAGGATTTGAGTATAGACTTGTTATTACAACGTATCAAAGAAGAAAATACCGAAGAGATTATTATGGCTATCAGCCCGACAATCGAAGGAGAAACCACGATTTATTACATTACCAAATTGCTAAAAAATCTTAACATAAAAGTTAGTATTATTGCCAGAGGCGTATCATTTGGTGGAGATCTAGAATACGCTGACGAACTTACCTTAGGCAGATCTATAGTTTCGCGCGTTCCGTACCAAATAGAATACTGATCATGTTTACACATGACATAGGAATCGTCATCGTCAATTATAATGTAAGGCATTTTTTGATCCAATGTCTTCAGTCAGTCAGACATTCGCATACCAATAATTTGAAAATAGATGTTTGGGTGGTGGATAATGCATCGGTTGATGGATCACAAGCGCTTATTTCTCAGAATTTTC
>CALFYH010000372.1 GCA_937952155.1 uncultured Saprospiraceae bacterium | reverse complement strand
TATTTGTAACAAATATAGGCATTTATTTTCATTGTTTATATGCCTAATTCAATAATATAAATTAAATTACCCAGTGGCGGCAATGCATAAGATTGATATTTTGGCTGCACCTGCTTCCAAAGCCTTGAGACAACAAGCTTCTAAAGTCGCACCAGTAGTTATCACATCATCGACGATCAGCACATGTTTATTTTTCAAGATTTCTTTTTGTGCGATTTCGAATACCTGAGAGACATTCATTACTCTGTCGGTTCTGGATTTTCCAGTTTGAGAATCAGTCTCCTTTGATTTGATGATGATCTTGTCACTAAATGTGATACCTGTACCTTGACTTACAGATAGACCAAAAATGGTACTTTGATTATATCCGCGTTTTAATATTTTCTTTTCATGTACTGGCACCGGTATGATGATATCAGGGCGTAAAAATAAAGGGGATTCAAGCAGTTTCTTGGCACCAATCTCGCCCATCACTTCGCCTATTTCACGTCTGCTTTTATACTTGAGTTGGTGTAGCATATGGCGCACAAAACTTCCTTCTCTGAAATACAAGATTGCTGCTCCATGGACCAAGCTGACTCTACCTCGTAAGTGGTTTGTGACAGCATTCTCCTTTACAATAAAGTGGTCAGTATAGGGCATTTTATGTAAGCATTCGACACAAAATGAAGCTTTAGTTGATTTGGGTAATTTTCCACATGCAAGGCATAAATTTGGAAATAAAGTGTGTATAAAATCCTCCAATAATTCCTTTAACATTCGAAATAATTAATTTAGTCTGTAAGAATAATTTAGGGTATAAAATTATTAGAAATCCAATAGATTTTGCCATTTATCGTATATTTTTTCTGATACAAGGTCACTTTTGTTTTGTAACACCTTGTTTTTATTAGCTTTGCACCCATTTTACAACAGCATTTTAGTATGAAACATATTTCTTGGGTAATTCTATTGACTACTTTTTTCTTATTAGGCGCCTGTAGCTCCAAAAAAGATATTATATACACGGCACCACAAGGTGATTTTCAAGAAGAACTGCTAGATACATTGGTCATTACTGATGTAGCAAAGGCCGCAGATTCTTTACCAGCGAGCTATCGTAGTTCTGCCACAATGGTTTATGATATTATCCACACCAAATTAAATTTGAAATTTGATTGGACGAAGCAGCACGTTTTGGGTCAAGCAGATCTTACCATTAAACCATATTTCAAATCCATACACCAGATTACACTCGATGCTGTAGGATTTGACGTTCATAAAGTCAATTTGGCAAATAATGGAAGTATTTTGGCTTATACTTACGACGGAGCACGACTTACAGTGACATTAGATAGGGTATATTCCAAAGATGAGCAATTTGTGGTGCATATTGATTATACTGCAAAACCAAATGAAAATACTACTACTGGTAGCGAAGCCATCACATCTGACAAGGGATTGTTTTTTATCGATCCACTTGACTTGGATCCTGAAAAACCTACTCAGATATGGACACAAGGCGAGACTGAAAATAATAGCCGATGGTTTCCCACTTTTGACAAACCTAATGAAAGATTTACCCAAGAAATCATTCTGACAGTGGATGATAAATATTTGACGCTATCGAATGGTAAAAAAATATCAAGTACAAAGAATACTGATGGCACTCGTACTGATTATTGGAAGCAGGAATTGCCACATGCGCCTTATTTGGCCATGATTGCAGTTGGCGAATTTGATGAAGAAGTAGAGGAATGGAATAAAATTCCGCTTCATTATATGGTTGGAAAAGGATTTGGTAAATACGCCAAAAAAATATTTAACCACACACCAGAAATGTTAGGCTTTTTTTCTAACAGGCTCAGATATCCATATCCATGGGACAAGTACGGACAAGTTGTAGTCGATGAATTTGTATCAGGCGCAATGGAAAATACAGGTGCTGTAGTTTTTAGCGATATGGTGCAGAAGACTGAACAGGAACTGATAGATAATGAAAATGATTACATCGTAGCGCATGAAATGATGCACCATTGGTTTGGGGATTTGGTGACGTGCGAAGATTGGTCCAACTTGACACTAAATGAAGGATTTGCCAACTATGCAGAATATCTTTGGTTTGAACATAAATACGGTAAAGACAGGGCTGAGTACCATAGAATGAACGAAATGAACGGCTATTTTGGGCAAGTTTTCGGTACAGGTGCGCATCCTTTGATCCACTATTACTATGATGATAAAGGCGAAATGTTTGATGCCCATAGTTATAATAAAGGTGGTTTAGTTCTCCATATGTTGCGAAATTATGTGGGTGATGAAGCCTTCTTTGCTTCGCTAAATAAGTATCTGACCGACAATGCTTTCACTGCAGTAGAAGTAGATGAATTGCGTATGGCATTTGAAGATACTACTGGTGAAGACTTGCAGTGGTTTTTTGATCAATGGTTTCTTAATTCTGGTCATCCACAATTGAATGTTAAATACACCTATAACAAAGAAAATAAAGTTTTGCTGATAGAAACTGATATGTCTAATGCACCAGATGGTTTTTATAAAAATTTTCGACTTCCTCTGGATGTAGCCATTTATTATAGTGATGGTAGTGTGAGTTTTCATCCTGTAGTCATTGACGAAAACATAGATAGGCTACTTTTCGAAGATCTGAAAGCAGATCCTGTGACCTATGTATTGGACGGCAAAAACGTATTGTTAGGACTTATAAATGAAAATAAAACAACCGCAGAATACAAGGCGCAATTTCTATATTCCCAAAATTTTATGGATAAAATGATCGCTCTGAGCAGTACCAATGATGGAAACCTTGATTTGATAAAACCCTTGCTGAAGGATAAATTTTATCTATTTAGATTGATGGGTATAGGAATGATTCCAGATAGTTTGGCTGCTACGTATGTGGATCAGTTGCAAGAAATGGTACTCGTAGATCCGCATTCTGAAGTAAGAAAAGAAGCATTAATTAAATTGTTGAATATAGAAGACTTTGACCCAAAACCGCTTTGTAAATTGATCTTAAAAGGAGAAAGGGCATATCCTGTTTTGCAAGTAGCTTTGGAAGTTATGGGACAGATTGATAGAGAAAATGCTATTACCTACATTAAAAATTTAAAAGACGATGAGTCTGATTACCTATCGAGCACCATTGCAGGCATGATGACCGAAGCATCGGATGAAAATTTGGACTATTTTGAAAAAAAGGCAGCTTCTATCAATATTAATTATATGGTTGATTTTTACACTGTGTATCAAGAATTTCTAGTGAATAAAGATGTTAAAGTTCTCGAAAGATCAGCTAGGTTTTTAGAAAAGATAGCTGGCAACAAAGATGGAAATATTTATAGGAAGTATTTGGCCATGACTACTTTGATCAAAATCGCGGAAGATGTCCGAAAAATCAAAGAAGTTAACCCAAATGACGAACTAGAATCATTGAATGATTTATTAAAAAAAATAATCGGTGATATTTCTAAAAATGAACAAAATGCCACTTTGATTGAAAAGTATGAGGGTATTAAATAAATTTGAAGTTCCAAAAAAATAAAAGTTGTATGAATTTTTATTATTAATTTATCATGATTATTTTTGTGGTATTAATTAATCCAATTCAGAAAAAAATGAAAAACATTTTATCTTTTTTATTCATTTTATTACTCAACGCCAATTGTTTATTGTCACAAAAGGTAGATATCGATGCGTATAGATTTTACATTAGTAATGCAAAATTACCGATAAACTATGTTCCTGAAGAGAGAAGAACATATGATGTACATGTCAAAGGAAACTGGAAAAATTCAGATTTTAAAAATTCGGTATTCATT
>CALFYH010000371.1 GCA_937952155.1 uncultured Saprospiraceae bacterium | reverse complement strand
CCTGATAAGCAACGCCGTAAAATTTACCGAGAAAGGAACAGTTGAAATCAAAACAACTCAAGTCAACAATCAGATTATTATTTCGGTAGTTTCATGATATAAATTAGTCGCTTGACGCTGTATTTGCCAGCTCCATTAGCTATTAGCAAAAATAAGCCACCACAAAGCGCAAGATTTCTCATAAAATACAAGGCATGAACTCTTTTATATTCTGGGGCATCATCCCAAAAAGAATATACAATCAAGGTAAAAGGTAACCAATACATTAACAATAAAATAGCCCCAAATCTTGCAAAGTAACCAATTAATACCAAGATGCCACCAAGTAGCAAAATGGCTATCAAAAACTTGAGTAAGTAATCTTGTTGCCAAGTAATGCCATAAGCAGTCATAGTGGCCTTTGTTTTGGAGAAAAAGACCAATGCATCCAAAGCTTCGTAAATAAATACAAATGCTATTAATATCCTTGCCAACAACTCCGCGATGTCCTTCATATGGCAAAGGTAATCATTTTGCCTAAATATCGAAAATGTTGGATGGAATTCAAATATCTGACTGAATCTCGAATACTTCTTTCAAGTCTATCTCTAAGTCATTGATAGTGTGGCAAGCTATTACATCATCTTGTACATAGGCTTTTACCCTTTTGTATTTGTCGTTTTCTAGCACAAAGACTTCAACCGTATTGTTTTTAGGTTCGATAATCCAATACTCCTTTACACCCGATTCTTCATACAAATCGAATTTATCTTGAATGTCTTTTTTGGTGGTATGAGGTGACAATATTTCAATAATCCAATCTGGAGCGCCAAAACAACCCTTTTCTCTTATCTTTGATGGATCACACACAACAAGGATATCAGGCTGCACTATACGGTCAGATTGCATAAAATCTTTACCCTTAACTGGCAAAATTACATCAAAAGGCGCGTCAAAAAATTGACATTTTTTACCTCTAAAATGAATAAATAAGAGCCCACATAAATTTCTTGAAACGACTTGATGCTTACTACTTGGTGCAGGACTCATTTTAAAAATCTTGCCTTTGATGATTTCCACCATTTCGTCATAAGAAAAATTTAGATAATCCGCATACGTGTAGTGTGGCGCTTCATATTGTGCTGCTGGTTCTTTTATAATTTCATTTGACATCTTGTTAAGGAATTTGTTTACAAAAATACACAAGAAAAATGACAATAGCAATCAATTTATAAGAAAATATAGGTTTAGACCTTATTAGCAACTATCGCTTTTACCACGTTTTGGCCATCCATAGCTGCAGAGATGATGCCTCCTGCATATCCTGCACCTTCACCACATGGATAAAGACCAGAAATTTCAGGGTGACAATAGGTTTGGACATCTCTAGGTATTCTGATTGGTGCTGATGTTCGACTTTCCACACCGATAATGTTCGCTTTGTTAGTCTTGTAGCCACGCATTTTTTTATCGATATCTATCAATCCTTGCCGTAATCTTTTATAGATAAATGAAGGCAAAATTTTGTGCAAAGGTGCAGATATCAAGCCAGGAATATAAGAAGTCTCATTCAATTCAGGAGAAAGTACCCCATTCACAAAGTCGTCCACACGTTGAGCTGGTGCTTTCTGACTACCGTCACTTGCTGCAAACATCGCCTTTTCTACGTCTGTTTGGAAATCCAAGGCAGCAAATATACCAGTGTAACCATGTTTTTCCAATTCATCGAGTTCAATAGATGTGACAAATCCTGAATTGGCAAATGGGCTATCTCTTCTGCTAAGTGACATACCATTTACTACGATCTCACCTGGCGCAGTTGCAGCCGGCACCACAAGTCCACCGGGACACATACAAAATGAAAAGACACCTTTATCACCAACTTGGGTAACTACTCCATAACTACTGGCTGGTAGATTTTCTTCTCTGACTTCTTGATGGTATTGTGTCTGATCGATATATGATTGTAGATGTTCGATCCTAAGTCCTAGTGCAAATGGTTTTGCTTCGATTTTGATGTTTTTAGTTACCAATAATTGATAAATATCACGAGCTGAATGGCCGGTAGCAAGGATGACCGCATCGCCCAAATAGGATGTTTCGTCACATTTGACACCAAGGATATGATTATTTTCAATGATGAGATCTGTCACTTTTTGATTAAAAATAACCTGACCACCGTATTGCAAAATGGTATGCCTAATAGCAGCGATGATCACAGGTAGCTTATTACTTCCAATATGTGGATGTGCGTCAACCAATATATCAGGATCTGAGCCATGCTCCACCAATAATTGAAGGACTTTCTCAATTTTGCCGCGTTTTACGGATCGAGTATAAAGTTTACCATCGCTATACGTGCCCGCGCCGCCTTCGCCAAAACAATAATTGGAGTCAGGATTTACGATACCATCTTGCTGAATTGCTTTCAAATCTCGTCTCCGTTCACGTACATCCTTGCCACGATCTAATACTAGAGGCTTCAATCCACTTTCCAGACATTCCAAAGCTGCAAAATATCCTGCTGGGCCAGCACCCACAATAATTACAGTTTTCTTCTCGGAAACATCCTTGTAGCGGGACAAAATTGGTGCAGGATTCTTATAGCTTTCATCAATATACACATCATATCTTAGGATGTAAATTGGTCTCCGACCGCGAGCATCGATAGATCTCTTCACAAGTATGATGTCTTTGAAGATCGGAAGAGCACACGTCTGAACTCCAGT
>CALFYH010000370.1 GCA_937952155.1 uncultured Saprospiraceae bacterium | reverse complement strand
CGATGCAAAAAAAATGTATGAACAATTAATGATGAAATATCCAGAAAAAAGTAGTTACTTTGCAGCCAAAATAAATCTTTTAATAAAAAATTAATATAGTAATGACCACGCTTCTGACAATATTGATAGCAATCAACTGTGTACTTTTAATGGCAGTAGTATTAATCCAAAACCCAAAAGGTGGTGGAATAGACTCTACATTGGGTGGAACTGCAGCTAATCAAATGTTTGGTGCAGCTAAATCTTCTGACTTTATCGAAAAGGTTACTTGGGGACTAGCAGCATCATTATTTATACTTTGTATTATTACAGCAATGTTGGTTTCTGGCAGCACAGGTGGCAGCTTGATCCAGCCTGCACAATGATAAACTCAAACTCAATCTTAAAGTAAGGGCTTGTTCAACTTAGAATGAGCCCTTTTTTTATCCGTTATTTTTGGCGTTTTGTCTAAAAGTAAGGAGAGAACCATAACCTTATTTTCAAACTGAAGTTATACTACCACGTGAACCTGTACATACTACAGATTGTTAACAGTAATTTAAAAATTGAGATCGTGAAGATATTTTACGCCTTCCTGATTATATTGGTAAGCGAAGCCATTATGGCTCAGACAAAACATACACTAAGTGGATATGTGAGAGATAAAGCATCTGGCGAAACACTTATAGGTGCAAATGTCTTTAATGTAAGTAATCCTGGACAAGGCACGACGACCAATACCTATGGATTTTATTCACTTACCTTGGATGCTGGTATTTATAATATCGGAGTTTCGTATTTGGGTTTCGAAAATCAAATTTTTGAAGTCAACCTCGAAAATAACCTTTCCAAAAATATTGAGATGAGCGAAGGTGTGATCATGGAAGAAGTGGTCATCTCAGCAGAAAAGGAAGAAAGAAGAAAAAATGTAGAAGGTACCCAAATGGGCACAGTCGAACTACCTGTGGAGAATATCAAGAAACTGCCTGCCATCTTTGGTGAAGTTGATATCTTGAAAGCTATCCAATTATTGCCAGGAGTATTGAGTTCTGGCGAAGGCAATGCGGGATTTTATGTGCGTGGTGGTGGGCCAGATCAAAATTTGGTACTCTTGGATGAAGCAGTTGTTTATAATTCAGGCCATATGCTTGGTTTTTTCTCGGTCTTCAATGCTGATGCCTTGAAAAATACTACCTTAATCAAAGGTGGGATGCCTGCAAACTTTGGTGGAAGATTATCTTCTGTTCTTGATATCCAAATGAAAGAAGGAAATGATAAAAATTACATGGTAGAAGGCGGTATAGGTATCATTTCGTCGAGACTTACTGTCCAAGGCCCTGTAGTAAAAAACAAGAGTTCCTTTATTATTTCAGGTCGTCGAACTTATATCTTAGATCTTATTCAACCGGCACTCAAAGGTGGCAATTTTGAAGGGACAAACTACTATTTTTATGACCTGAATACCAAGTGGAATTATACTTTCTCTGACAAAAATAGATTGTACTTTAGTGGCTATTTTGGCAATGATGTATTGAAGTTTAGGCAACCTAATAGAGATTTTAAATTTGATTTGCCGTATGGCAATAAAACAGGTACTTTGAGATGGAATCATTTGTTTCATGAGCGTATGTTTATGAATGTGTCACTGATTTATAATGATTATAAATTTCAGTTCTCAGGTGGCCAAGATGATTTTGTGTTTAAGGTGTTTTCAGGTGTCCGAGATTGGAATTTTAAAATTGATTTTGAGAACTATCCAAATACTAATCATACGATAAAATATGGTGTCAATTATATCTACCATAAGCTCACGCCAAACACAGCCAGCGCTACTACAGGTGATACACAGTTTAATACCACTTTTTTGCCTAAGTATGCCAATGAAGCCGCAGTTTATATTTTAGATGATATGAAATTGGGCCAAAAATGGGCTCTTAATACTGGACTGAGAATTAGCGCATTCCAACAAGTAGGTCCATATACATCTAAGCTAGATGGTCAAAAGTTTGATGATTTCGAGCCAGTAAAAACTTACACTGGGTTTGAGCCTAGATTTAGCATAAATTATAAAGCTACAAATGATTTTAGTATTAAGTCTGGAGTCGCATGGACCAACCAATATTTACACTTGGTTTCTAACTCTTCCAGTACCTTGCCGGCAGATGTATGGGTTCCGAGCACGGAAATTGTAAAACCGCAAACAGGTGTCCAATATGCTTTGGGCTTTTTTAAAAATTTCTCCAATGACACATATGAGACATCGATAGAGGTATATTACAAAGACCTGAAAAATCAGATCGATTATGCTGATGATTATGTAAATGACATCAATCAAGAAGTAGAAGATGCTTTTGTTTTCGGTAAAGGGCGAGCTTATGGAGCAGAGTTTTTCCTTAAAAAGGCAAAAGGCAAATTTAATGGTTGGATCGGATATACCTTGTCGAGATCTGAGCGTTCGTTTGATAAAATAGAAGATGGTCGATGGTATCCAGCTGTATATGACCGGCCACATGATTTGTCTGTTGTAGTAAATTATAAGCCATTTAAAAAATGGGATTTTGGGGCTGTATTTATCTATGGTTCGGGCAAATTATTCACACCAGTAGATCGGAAGAGCGTCGTGTAGGGAAAGAGTGTCTTCGCCTGTGTAG
>CALFYH010000369.1 GCA_937952155.1 uncultured Saprospiraceae bacterium | reverse complement strand
CTTCTGATCTAAGGATTTAGGACGGATATTATCAAATATAAATGCTGTATATTTGAAAACCTCTTGCTGTATAGGTTTTTTATAAATATAGTTTGTCAAACGTGCATTACTAGTGAATAAATTACTAAACATTTCATACTTTTCGGAAGAATACTCACCGGTATATTCTCCAAAACTGGAACTGTAAGCATAACGCTGCATCATTAATTTGACTTGTTCCTTTATCTTCTGAGCCGTGTCCTCATCTATATTTTCAGCCACCTTTGGAAAGTCCACCGTAAAATCAATCTTAGGAAGTGATGATTTTTCCTGAGCGAAGGCTGTACTTACCGTAAGGACAAAACCAAATACAATTAGAAAACTTATTTTATAAAAATTAGATATTATAGACATGATATTTTTCTTTTTTATGATTATATAGAATATTCGATTTAATAAATGGTCACTTTGTGCATCCTAGCCAAACCATCTGTTCCTACTACTCGCAGCAAGTACATACCAGGCAACACACCTTGTATATCAATAGTAGTCTCTGTTTTGTACAATGCCTTATCTATCCGGCCTAGCTGTACCACTTGTCTCCTCGTATAATCCAGCAAATCTATCGTAAATGTATCTGCCCAGTCTCCTTGCAGCGCTAACGTAAATTGTCCCGTACTAGGATTGGGGTAGATGACAGCTTGGTACGTGTCTGGCGTGGATCGTGGTGCTCCTTTTGGCGGTAAGGATGCATTGTAGTAGGTACGGGTGACACATTCTGCATCTGTCACATTACCGCAGGTTGTGCCTGCCTTATACCAGGTGTCTGCCCAAAGGTATTTTTTAAGAGATTCTAACTCGCCAGTTAAATTACTATTTCCGAAAACAGCATATCCACTTTGTGAAACTTTTGGATTGGTGCTACTATTTAGAGTTAGGATACTGTTATTATTAAAGGTATTATCATTTGCTAAGCCCCATTGTACACATAAATTATCTGTGGTATCTTCCAGGAAATAGACATGGCCTGGGTAGCGGGCTATGGTGGAGCGGTCTGGGGCGGAAGATGAAGTGTTTATAGTGTAAACGCGACTTACATCTGAAGGACAGGTCAAACTTCCATATTTATTCTTTTGAGTTAGCGTAATTTGTATCTCACTATTTAAAATATTTTTAGCTATTGAAAGATAACCGTTTTGAACAGGTGTATTTACATTATTTGATTGCCAATCATAATTAATTGGTAGGTCTGGATTACCGTTGAGATCGCCTTCAAATGAAATTGGAATCAATGAAGAATTTGAACATAAGCCAGTGACTACATCATTCAAAACAGGTAATGGGCTATACCTTATAATAAATTGTCTGTTAATAGATTTTTTTACACTACATGTATTAAAATCCCCTTTGGGTGCGACAAAATAATTTACATAAATCACTGTGTTAATTGGAAGTAAAGGAGATAGTAAACCAATTTTTCCTTTTACATTATTATTACCAGAATTAGCATCTAAATCGAACTCTTCAGTCGAGTAAATTTGATTTGCTCCTAAAATATCAGTGGAAAAAACAACTTTAGCTTTTGGGTTAGTAAGCGAACTTTCCACTTTAGAGTCAAAATCTATTTTACTAATAAAATAACTTAAAGAATCCGACTGACAATATTGTTTTTCTTCAAATCCGTCAACTTGGGCAGAAAAACCTGTACCAATCACAAGGTTTTCACAAGTGCAAGATAGGACTTTTTCAATCATTATTGAGCTGTTTGGCAAAGTACTACAATTTATTCCATCAATTTCTAACCCTGTAATTTTTATGATATTATTACCTTCAATTAATGAATCCTTTGGAATTAATGGCAACTTAATAGAATTTTGACTATAATCTGCATTATAAGACAATACACCTTTACCATTGATTTGATAATTTATTCTTAATTTTTTGTTATGTTGGAAATCTTGTTTTTTTACAAATAGTTCCAATTCTAAAGCTGCATTAATATCCTGACAAATAGTATCCAAATTAGATTTAATTGAATCCAATATAGGCTCATCAAAAATATTTATTGGGAATGGAACCGTCGTTAATCCGCATTGGGTTAAATTACCGTTAAAAATAAGACTAAAAGTAAATTGACCGCTTTTACTTGTATTAATAGTAATATCATTTAATTGTGAATTACCTGTAAAACCCGATATAGATAATCCTGAAGATGTTGTTACATTTTTTCCCAATATTTGCCCACCTGGTGGGGTAATAACTTTAGTTTGTAATTGTAAAGGAAATTGATCCAAACAATAATCAGGTTTAAAACCTGTAATTTCAACTGTACAATTTGAATCTGCTCTGACCGTAATGGATGGATTATATATTTTGTCGTTAAAACAATTATAATTATTAGTCACACGAAGTTTTGGTTCAAATATTATACCTTCTGCAGGTATTGCAAAAAATTTTATATTCAATAAATTTTGAGAAGACGTATTTTGACCATTTAGATTTAAACTTGTAGGCAAATTACTCCAGCTATAATTGGTTATAGAGCTATTAGTAGAAAGGCCTGCAAATGAATTTTCACCCTTTAAGTCAAATAGCTGATTTTCATATAACTGCAATCTCATTTTATTATCATATTCGATGTCTGAAATCGGATTATCAAAAACAGTTATAGATTTAGTATCACTCTTCTTTGAGCAACTATTTTTATCAGTTATAGTAACTGTATAATTGTAGGCGTTTGGATTGTAAAATAGTTGTTGGTTGCCCAAAGTTTGATCTTCACTGTTATTATTCCAAAAATATCTGTATGGACTTGGCGAATTATTATTATTAGAATTTTCAGCCATCAAAGTCACTAAATCTCCACTACATATTTTACCATCATTTGATGCATTGCTACTAGATTCTGTTATATTTATGATGGGTTGCGGAAGTGGATTTATGATAATTGACTTTACACTATCGCTTTGATTACATCCCACACCACTACCCGTAGCATAAATAGATTGAAAAGTTATTTTTCCACCATTTAACTCAAAATTTTCAGCGTTGGTATTTATTGCTTCGCCAGGTGTGTAGGTTTGATAAGCTTCATTGTTAACCTTGTACATGTAGGATGGCGAGCCATTAAACCCACCCGATCCCTGACCGAACGAAGCAAATACATTATTTTTTGCACAAATAGCTTGTGGGTTATTACCATTGATGGTAATGTCTCCTGCGGTGGGCTTTGAGGCGACTGTTATAGTTGCGGGAATGGATGATGTAGAACAAATGTTATTTTTTGCAATTGCATAGTAATAAATAGTTCCAGTGTTATTGGTAGGAGGCGTATAGGTATTTATTGTAGCGTTATTAATTGGTGTTCCTCCAGAGTTATTATTGATTATATTGGAATACCATTGAAACTCTGTTGCTGGAGTTGCATTTACTAATAAGTTCGTAGCCATTGCATCTTTACAATATTGGTTACTAATAGGTTGTGAAGATACTAATGGATAAGCAAAAGTACTAACGACAGCAACTTGAGACACGGTACTACAACCATTTATGCTAGAAGCAACAACATAATAATATGTCGTACCAGTTGCCATAGTCGAAGGAGTAAAATTCGAATTTGTTTGACCAGGAATCAGCGTTCCACCAGTGGTACTATTAGTTGTATTACTGTACCATTGGTAAGAACTTGCATTATTAGCTGTTATAGATAAAGCTGTAGCGGTTGTATTTTGGCAGTAGGGTGTAGAAGATACAGGCTGTGTTGTTATTGTTGCGTTGGGATTTACTGTTAATACACCACTAGCTGTTTTTGTACAGGTCTTCGTATCCGTTACTGTCACTGAATATGTTCCTGCTGTGCTTGTTTCAAAACTTGATACATTGCCTGGATTTGTTACTCCTGCAGGCACTGTCCATACATAAGTCAATGTTCCTGTTCCGCCACTTGCCGTAGCTGTTATATTTGTGTTCACTCCACTACATGTCTCTGGACTATTTACACTTACCGTCGGCAATGGGTTGACCTCCACCATCACTTCATTACTACAAAATGCTGACATTTGATCATTACAAGGATCAGTACCACAACTGTAACACCTTTTAAACTTGTATTCTCCAGCTACACCAAAAGCTCCTGCCACAGTCTGATACTCTGCATCTGATGCACCTGAAATGGGTTCAAAATTGCCACTAGGTATTTTCTTATACCAGCAATATTTAGGATTTCCTATATCACATACTGCATCTGTACAACTACTGATGGATAGAAGTACAGTTTCATTTTGACAAATAGCTGTAGAAGTACTATTAGAGCAATCAGTTACACTTAAACCAATACTTCCCGCTTGCCCCCAACTCAAATCAAAGATCCCCATCATAAAAAACAAAATCAAAAAGGTGGGATACACGGCACCTTTGAGTTTGCTCATGTAGAAATTTACAAATTGATTCTGTTTTGGTGTGTCATTATTATTTCTCATGGTTGAATATTTTATATTAGTAAAGTAAATATTTTTAGTGAATTAGATTTTAAATTAATGAATGATGAGCTTTTGGGCATGTGTATTGTTATCGCTATCAGTCAGCTGTAGGATATACATACCTGGGCTCAATGAAAAATCAGTGGATATCAGCGAGCCTGAGTCGGTATCGGATCGATGATAGTGGGTCTTGCCTTGCATATCTATGATCGTGAGATGGGATACATCCATATTTACTGGTAAGATGATATCGAAAGCCCCAGGTGAAGGATTAGGCATAATGGTGATGTTGGCTTGGGATAGTTCCTTAGTACTACTGATTCCTGCTTGGCATTTGTCTGGTTCCAATGATACTTGATACACTTGCTTGCCTGTAGCGACATATGCAAGCTCTTCGTAAGGCGAGTAAAATAAGTGATTTATCGCAGTGTTACCAGGTAAGTCAAAAAAACAAGTGATCTTTTTATTGGCATTGATGGCAAAGATGGCATTTTGAGTCGCATCGGTATGACCCAGCGCATATACTCTCTGAGCATGGTGGATAGATTTTACTTTTCCACCCATGATTTCTGGACCCAGACGAGACCAATCTGCAGCCGTCCAGTTTTGTTCAAATCCTGAGCTGCTTGTTATTTTTTTAGTCATGACCCACATGACTCCATCATCGCCTACGGCATAGACTTGATAGTTGGATGAGCCAGCATTGACTATACCTAGTGGACCTGCCTGTGATAAATCTACTATTTTTTCGCAGGGTAGCGCTGATGAAGGTATTTTGTGCCACTTCATTTCATGTCCACTTTCGTAGCCCATGATGATGTCTCTGTTGTTTTGAGCTGTGAGTGTGATGACATCGATCTCATTGATGGAGATTTGCTGTGGCTTGGCTTCATTGATTTGTGTCTGCATCTCGGGATAAATATCGGATTTTAACCTAGCTTGAAAACTTAAAGGATTGCTCATCATCCTAACAGCATACCAATTGTTTTCATATAAGATTACGGTATTAATATCTCCCTGCCAGTCCTGATGAAATTCAGTAGATTTAAGAGGTAGTCCAGCCAATACTTTACCTTCTTCAAACATGAGGATGTGGTTATCCAAGGTATTGACATAGATACGGCCATCAGTATTGCAAGCTATAGTTTTGATATTACCTTTTAGCAATGTACTATAATTTTGGGACTGCACAGTGTAGCTGACCTGATTGTGTACCTTTTTTGTGCCATTATATACGGTTGTGAGTCCATCAGAAGTCACATAGCCAAAGTGATCGGCACGGTCAGTTCCAGCTACCATGAGTATATCTTTAGTATCTGTGGTAAGTAGTTGTGCATCTCCTATTTGTGTGATTCCCATCCAAGGAATACACAAAATCATATAAATAAGTAAATTCCTGGTCATATTAATAGTTGTATGTAAGGTTATAAAATACTTTACCCGCACCACCATAAAAAATTTCTGCTTCCGCATTACTTCCATTAGATGGATTACAGTCAGACAAATCGCTCAGGCTGAAACTCTCCCCAGCTCCTGAGATGGTAATCGTATAAGTATTGCCAGGTCGCATGATGTAAGATAAATGCTGAAAATTGATTTCAGACGGCGTATTTTCATTAAGTTGACGACTCATATTGATGGTTTTAGCCCCACCATCTCCTTCTAGTCTGATACTAGCTTTGCCGGTGTAGTTGGCTATGACTTTTACATGAGACAGCTCGATGACTTTTTTTGGTTTGATGGTGATAGATGCGCTCCCTGAAACTTCTTTTTGTCCTTTACAGGTAATATTGCTGAAGCCTGCTCGACCTGTTTTATCAAAATCGGGATCAGGGTCTTTTTCTGGACAACCTTCATTAGATTTTGGGCCTTTTTCATTTTTGCATTTATCTTCATTATCTGGGATGCCGTCCCCATCACTGTCTTTGGCAGGTAGAACTGGTGGTGTAGGTACTACTTTTACAGGCTCTGGCACTTTTGCCGGTTCCGATAGTGGGCACCCTTTATTAGATTTTGAGCCTTTTTCATTGGGACAACCATCAAGGCGATCTGGAATTTCATCCCCATCACTATCTGGGCAG
>CALFYH010000368.1 GCA_937952155.1 uncultured Saprospiraceae bacterium | reverse complement strand
AGACATGACCTATCTACTCACGGACATCCATGGTCGCACCATAAAGTCGATGCCACTACCAGACGCACATCACCATGTAGTATGGGATATCAGTGATGTAGCATCAGGTACGTATATATTGCAGATGCGACAAGGCGATAAGGTCATCGGGTCGAAACAGATTGTGGTCGTGAAGTGATGGGTGAAAATTAGATTTTTACAGATACAATATTCATAGGTTTTTACACTAGCATATTGGATAAAATATCTGCCTTTTCTAACTTACAACAAACAAATAACTTGCGATTAAACCGTATCAAACATACTTTATTTATTCTCACAATGAGATAATTATTTTTTTATTCCAAATTCGGAATATCAATTTGCATATTTAAATATAATCGTTTTATATATTTGCATCTTTTTAGATAATTTCTCTAATGTCAAATACAATGAATAAGCTGAATCTCACCATTAGCTTAGTTGCCTTAGCTCAATTTTTATCTGCACAAACTACATCTTCTGGAGGAGGAATGTTGTTTTACAGTGTGATTGGAGTATGCGCTATTGTGGTAATTTGGGCCATCCTGAGTCTTGCATCGAACCTTATGAAAATTGAAGCCAATAAATATGGTCTCAATACAGAAGGATCAAATATGGGCGTTTTCCCAGGAATCCGCGACTTCTTGAAGCCGAAGAGACCTGATTTTGCTGTAGAAGGTAGTTTTCATCATTTTACAAAAGGTCATGATATCAATCTGGCTGGAAAACCTGCCAATAAAGTTGAAAATGCTCAAGTAAGCAGATTTGCGATTAACCCAAAGGATTTTCATGGTATGTCGCCTATTCCCAAAGTTGAATTTGAAGTAGGCAGCGAAGTTAAAGCTGGAGATGTATTATTCTATGATAAAAAAAGACCAGAAATCAAATATTGTGCGCCAGTGAGTGGTGAGTTGGTTGAGGTGAGAAGAGGCGAAAAGCGGTCTATATCTGATGTTGTGATCTTGGCTGACAAGCAAATGTCTTACAGAAAATGGCAAACTCCTGATATTAATACCTGTGGTAGAAGTCAATTAGTATCTTTCATGGCTGAATGTGGTCTTTGGCCTATGATAAACGAGAGACCATTTGATGTAGTGCCAGAGCTGAATTCAGTTCCAGTAAATATATTTATCTCTACCTTTGATACTGCACCTTTGGCACCCGACAATAATCTGTTTGTAGCTGGGCGAGAAGAAGCCTTCCAAAAAGGATTAAATGTACTTGCAAAGTTGACTTCTGGCAAAGTACATCTTGGACTTGACGGACGTGGCACGAAACCTTCAAGTGCATTTACAGATGCATACAATGTAGAGAAACACTGGTTTGCAGGTCCACATCCAGCAGGCAATGTAGGCATACATATTCATCATACAGCACCCATTAAAGGAAATGACAAAGTATGGACCTTGACTGTACAACAGGTTATCACCATCGGACAAATGTTCTTGACTGGTGAGTTTCACGCTGACACTATAGTAGCACTAACAGGTGCAGAGCTGCGTGAACCGAAATATGTTCGTACATATCAAGGTGCATATTTGGGTGATTTATTGAAGGGAAATATTCAAGGAGAAGATAATCGCATTATCTCTGGTGATGTTTTGTCGGGTCATCGGGTTAGCGAAGATGGATTTTTAGGATTTAGGGCAGATCAAGTTACCGTTATAAAAGAAGGTAATAATTATGAACTTTTCGGTTGGTTATTGCCTTTGGCTCCGAGGCCTAGCGTATCTGGTACCATTCCTGCTTATGGCGGCAAAGATTTTGAGTTTAATGCAGATACCAATACACATGGTGAGAAAAGAGCCTTTGTGGTATCTGGCCAATACGAAGAATTGTTGCCAATGGATATTTATCCGCAACACCTTATGAAAGCCATCATCACTGGTAACATTGAAAAAATGGAAGGTCTGGGTATTACTGAACTTACAGAGGAAGATGTAGCATTGTGTGAATTTGCATGTACATCAAAAAATCCTTTGCAAAGCATTCTTAGACAAGGATTGGAAAATCTGAAGGAACAAATATAATAACAAATCGAATTGATTATAAAAAATGGGATTAATAGATTTTTTAAAAAGAATAGAGCCTGACAAGAAAAAAAGTCCGTTGTTGCACACTGCATACGATGCTTTTTTTACTTTCGCTTATGCACCCAATACCGTTACAAAAGCAGGTACACACATCAAAGATGGTATGGACCTGAAACGGTTGATGGTTACGGTTGTAATAGCAATGCAATTGTGTTATTTATTTGGCGTGTACAATATTGGTCATCAGCACTTTGTAGCAGCTGGCGAATATCTGGGATTTATTGAAGGTTTTCACCTGAAGTTGGCACATGGATTGATCAAGTTGCTTCCGATATTTGTGGTTTCACATGCGGTAGGACTAGGTATCGAGTTTTACTTTGCTGCAAAGAAAGGCCATGCAGTTGAAGAAGGATTCTTAGTCTCTGGTGCTTTGATTCCATTGATAATGCCACCAGATATTCCATTGTGGATATTGAGTTTATCCATCGCATTTGCAGTCATCATAGGTAAGGAAGCATTTGGTGGTACAGGTATGAATATATGGAATGTGGCGTTATTGGCTAGAGTTTTTGTATTTTTTGCATACCCGCTGACCATTTCAGGAGATCAGTGTTGGGTATCTGGTTATGAAAAGATAGCTGAAGGAGCCTCAGTAAATTATGGCTGGTGGCATACTGGTTTTTTCAATTCGATATTCGAAGCCCTAGGTTTAGCCACTTTTGATACATCTACTACGATAGTAAATGGGTTTAGTGGTGCCACTCCATTAGCACTGGCTTATGAAGGTGGATGGGCAAAAGTCACATCAGTATTCTCTGAAAATCAAATGATTTGGGGCGCAATTCCTGGGTCTGTAGGAGAAACAAACAAGGTGTTTATATTGTTAGGTGCATTGATCCTAATTTTGACACGAGTGGCAAGCTGGAGAATCATGGCTGGAATGGTTGTCGGACTTATCGGAACGACTTGGATGCTTAACGCATTGGGATCTACTCCATTTATGACCGTTACATGGACTCAGCACATGATGATGGGATCATTTTTATTTGCTATGGCATTTATGGCCACAGATCCAGTAACTGCAGCTACCACTAATAAAGGCAAATGGATATATGGGATTTTGATAGGATTTATAGGTATGTTGATTCGAGTGATGAATCCAGCTTATCCAGAAGGATGGATGTTGGCGATATTATTCCTTAATACCTTCGCACCAACCATAGATTATTTTGTTATTGAATCAAACATTAAAAAAAGATTGAGCCGTGCATAGTACTAGTTATATCATACGTTTTACCCTGATCATGACTGTCGTTGTAGCCTTAGTATTGGCATTGATGGTATCTGGTCTCAAGGATATTCATACCGAAAATGAATCTGTTTATAATAAAAAAGGCATACTCTCAGCAGTATCTGTACAGTTGGGCAAGGATGTAA
>CALFYH010000367.1 GCA_937952155.1 uncultured Saprospiraceae bacterium | reverse complement strand
CTTCGCAATTGTATTTAAACATTCATACAAAGTCTGGTAAGCTGCTATTTTATCTTGACTATAATCGCCTTTCCAGAATCTTCTTCTACAGAGACGTACATACCAATTGCTCAAGTGTTCGTCCACAAAAGTCATGATTTTTCTGGTGGCATTGGTAGGCTCGTAGTCGCTGTATTCGGCATCTACTTCTTGTACCAAGCTATTGAGCAAGGAGATGATCCATCTGTCTATTTCTTGCCTTTCGGCCAATGGAATTTTCTTTTCACTATAGCTGAAACCGTCGATATTGGCATATAAAGCAAAAAACGAATAAGTATTAAATAAGGTCCCGAAAAACTTACGTCGCACTTCGTCGATGCCTTCCAAATCAAATTTCAGATTGTCCCAAGGTTGAGCATTGGAGATCATATACCATCTGGTGGCGTCGGCTCCGTACTCTGCAATTGTCTCAAATGGATCGATCACATTTCCCAATCTTTTGGACATTTTGACACCATTTTTATCTAGTACAAGTCCATTGGAAACGACATTTTTGTAGGCCACTTTACCAAAAACCATACTTGCGATGGCATGTAATGTAAAAAACCAACCACGTGTCTGATCTACACCTTCTGCGATAAAATCTGCTGGAAATGTCACTCCTTTATCTATGAAATCTCTGTTTTGCATCGGATAATGCCACTGAGCATAAGGCATAGCGCCCGAGTCAAACCACACATCTATCAAATCCAATTCGCGTTTCATAGCTTTCCCACTTGGAGAAACCAAAATCACTTCATCTATATAAGGTCTGTGAATATCTTTCGGCACGGACTGATTAAGACCTAATTTTTCATTGGCCAAAGCTATTTCTTTACTCAAATCTTCTATCGAAGTTATACACTTTTCTTCTGTAGCATCGTCTGTGCGCCATATTGGCAATGGAATGCCCCAATACCTAGATCTGGAAAGATTCCAATCGTTGAGATTTTCTAACCAATTGCCAAATCGCTTCTCGCCCGTATGCGCAGGTTTCCAATTGATGGTTTTATTGAGTTCGATCATCTTGTCCTTCATAGCAGTCGAACGTATAAACCAACTATCAAGCGGATAGTACAAAACAGGCTTGTCCGTACGCCAACAATGTGGATAATTGTGGACATATTTCTCTACTTTGAAAGCTTTGTTCTCTTCCTTCAGCTTGATGGCGATTTCTACATCTACTGACCTTTCAGGTGCTTCGCCATCTGCATAATATTCGTTTTTGACATATTTACCTCCTATTTCCGCGAGATCTGCCCTGAATTTTCCACGCAAATCTACCAAAGGTACGGCGTTGCCATTCTCATCCAAGACCAACAAAGGTGGTACTTCGGGATTGGCTTCCTTAGCTACTTTGGCATCATCTGCACCAAATGTAGGTGCTGTATGTACTACACCTGTACCATCTTCTGTCGTGACAAAATTTCCTGTAATAACTCTGAATGCATTTTCAGGATTTTGGTACGGAAGTGCGTATGGAAGCAACTGCTCATAACGGATACCTTCAAGATCGCTACCTACAAAATCTTTGACAATGAGATATGGAATCTTTTTGTCTGTAGCTTGAAAAGAAGCCAATTGCTCTTCTGATTCTACTGCAAAAAACTTACCTGCAAATTGTTTTTCTATCAACGCTTTCGCAAGGATAATATTGACTGGTTCGAAGGTATATTGATTGTATGTTTTGACCAATGCATAGGTTATTTTTGGCCCTACGGTCAGTGCTGTATTGGATGGCAAGGTCCAAGGTGTCGTCGTCCATGCAAGAATGTGTATCTCTCCGAGTCCTTGCAAGAAAGCTGGAATTGATTCTTGTAAAGTCTTGAACTGCGCTACTACCGTCGTATCTGTCACATCACGATAACAGCCTGGTTGGTTCAACTCATGCGAGCTCAATCCCGTACCAGCAGCAGGAGAATAAGGTTGAATGGTATATCCTTTGTACAATAGATTTTTTTGGTACAACTGACCCAAAAGCCACCAAACAGACTCGATATAATCATTATTGAAGGTGATGTATGGATTGTCGAGATCGACCCAATATCCCATACGACGTGTGATGTCATCCCATTGATCCTTGTACTGCATGACCGTTTCACGACATTTGGCATTGTACTCATCGACAGATATTTTGGTACCGATGTCTTCCTTGGTGATGCCAAGTTCTTTCTCTACACTAAGTTCAATCGGCAGTCCGTGCGTATCCCATCCACCTTTACGCTCTACACGTTTGCCTTTCATGGTTTGGTATCTGCAGAAAAGATCTTTTACCGCACGACCCATGACATGGTGGATTCCAGGTTTGCCATTGGCTGATGGTGGACCTTCGTAAAATACAAAGCTGTTGTCTATAGATTTTTGATTGACACTTTTGTTGAAAATATCGTTTTCTTCCCAGAATTGACGGATGATTCGGTCTATTTCTGGAAGATTGAGTTGTTTCAGATCATCATTGTACTTGGCCATATTCACTACCCTTGAGACGATTTAGCATTTTTATAAACTAAAACTGTAATCGTCAATTTAAAAATGAGTGCAAAGGTAAGGAATTTGTATGAAAAAGATAAGTTGCTCACATATTAGAAGTTTTGCATTCGCAACCATGGAATAAATACCAATTTATAAGGGCATCAATATTAGTAATCTACCATTATGATGATTAAACTTTTAAATTACAATAGTTTATCAACAAAACTGGGTAAAATGCCAAAGAAAGCCCATATTTCTATGATTTGAATCATAAAATTACATTTTTAATCCCTTGAACTTTGTGTTCCTTTTTACATGTTTTATATTAGATTTTTATTATTTTTAATGGCTTAAAAATTCGGACCATAATGATGACTTAACATCAATAAATCAGAATTTAAAATTTCAAATTTTGACATCGTGAATATTGACAAGGACTTGCTCATCACATGGGGAGCAGTTACAAAAAAATACAAAAGACACGAATACATCTTTTATGAAGGCGACCAAGCCAGGTTTTATTACCAGATTCTTGAAGGCAAAGTAAAAATGTGTTCGTACAACGATGAAGGACGTACTTTTATTCAAGGCATGTTTGGCCCTGGTGATAGTTTTGGTGATCCGCCTCTATTTTTGAATGAAGTCTATCCTGCTTGTGCTCAAGCTGAAAGTGACAGCATCATATTTAAATTATCAAAAGACACGCTATTAAAACTTTTGGAAGAATACCAAGAATTACAGATGAGATTTATTGTCAATTTTGCAGGTAGGATTTTCGAAAAAACTGCTACCAATAAAACTATTGTTAGCCCTTATCCAGAAGAGAGAATCTTGGGTTTATTAAAACGGTTCAAAAAGCAAAAAACAACTAAGAAGGAAAGAATTTTAATACCCTATACGAGACAACAAATAGCTGATTTTCTAGGACTAAGAGTTGAGACTGTAATCCGCACACTTATTAAAATGGAAGAAGAGATGAAAGTAGAGATCAGACACCATAAATTGTATTTTTAATGGGCAAATATCAAATTAGTTTTTTTGTAAAAATCGGAATAATAAATTTAACCATCGTCGCAATGATAGGCACATTGATGCGATACAAAATTGGTTTTGATTTCCCATATTTTGACCAAAAATATTTACTTCATGGGCATTCACATTTTGCATTTGCTGGTTGGGTCACCCACATTTTATTTACACTTTTGGTCGCATTTTTAAATCAGCAAAATATATACAACAAGAGGTATGACAAATTGATCTGGGCAAATCTATTGTGTGCTTATGGCATGTTGATTTCCTTTATCATCCAAGGATATGGTGGCATTTCTATAGGTTTTTCTAGTGCATCTATTATCGTAAACTTCATTTTTGCTTTCCAATATTTTGATTCTTTAAGGAGTATGCCAGATTCGCACCCATCAAAAAACTGGTTTAAAGCTGCTTTGATATTCAATATCTTATCTTCAATAGGGACGTTTTATTTGGCATATATGATGGCCACCAAAAACATAAATCAACATGCATATCTAGGTTCTGTGTATTTCTACTTACATTTCCAATATAGTGGTTGGTTTTTCTTTGCAATCATCGGCTTATTGTTATCAAAGCTCAAGGATTTTTATTCATTCTCCTACAATCCGAATTTATTTAAGTTCTTTTTTGCAGCATGTATTCCTGCTTATTTCCTCTCTATTTTATGGGCGCATTTGCCTTGGTATATTTATATTTTTCCTGTAATCGCCGTTATTTTGCAATTAATGGGTTTGTCGATCTTATTAAAATTATTGAAGAAACTTTGGCCCGAAATCAAAGAAAAATGGTCATATCATATTAGGCTTTTATTGGTTTTGTCATTATTGGCACTTATCATAAAGCTTAGTTTACAGGCAGGAAGTATTTTCCCAGAAATTAGCAAAATGGCTTTTGGATTCAGATCGATAGTTATTGCCTATTTACATCTGGTACTCTTGGGTTTCACTACACTATTTCTATTAGGATTTTTGCTACTGTCAGGCTATATTTCAAAAACAAAATCAGCACTAACCGCTTTGGTTTTATTTATAATTGGAGTTTTTGGCAATGAATTTATACTGATGGTCCAAGGTGTTGCATCATTTGGATACGTGCTTATTCCCTATTTGAATGAATTATTGCTTTTGGTAAGTCTGCTGATGTTTATAAGTCTGGTTTGGTTAATTATTACCTTGAAAAACTCATTGAAAATATGAGTAATTATGATTACACTCATAAATTTTGGTTTTATAATGCAGGTACTTTTGCATTAAATATTAAATCATGACACGAATAATTCAAACTTTAATTTTTATGCTGAGTTTCATGTTTTTTGCATGCAAACCAACCGCAACTGAAACAACAACCTCAAGTCAAGCCACTGATGTCACTGCTGCAGCTGATGGTGTAGGTCAGTCAAATGTCAAAGATGACACGTCCAATCCGAATATCGTCCAAGTGGCTATCGGCAGTAAAGATCATACCACTCTTGTAGCGGCTGTCAAAGCCGGAGGCCTTGTAGATGCACTCAGTAATGCTGGACCGTTTACTGTTTTTGCCCCGACCAATGCGGCATTTGATAAGTTACCAGCTGGTACAGTCGAAGGACTTCTAAAACCTGAAAAAAAGGCAGATTTGGTCAATATTCTTGAATATCATACATATGTAGGTGCATTAAAACCTGAGTATTTTCAGGATGGTCAATCCTACGAACAAGTGAATGGTAAAAAAGTAAATATCACCATAAAAGATGGCAAAACATTTGTAAATGGCTCTGAAATCATCGCTACCGTTCCTGCATCAAATGGTGTCATTCATGTAATTGGCGACGTATTGCTACCAAAATAATTTAAGTTCGAAAGTTTACAGGTTTTTAGAAAGTTATTTAAGATTTTTTTAATGCGCCTTAGACATCTTGTGAAGTTTAAGGCCTTTTTTTATGACAAATTCTATTTCCCTTCAAATTCCGACTTATCTATACCCAAGATTTTCATTTGCATTATGATAGCAATATTTTTGGCTCTAACTTTGAGCTTTTCGACATTTTCTCCTTCGTAAAGTTCATCTATTGCAAGATTGAAAAGTAGAAGCCATTGATCAAAATGTCTCTTTTCCATAGTTCTAAGTTGATGTGCAACTTGATGCCTTTCCATGGGATTTCCAGCGTAATTTCCAGTATGAAATAGGACGTTTTCCCAAAAATCATACATCACAGGTAGATGCTTGCGCCAATGCACGTTTGTAAACATGTGTTTGAGTATTTCATCCAATTTTATTTTTTCATAGAAAACATCAACAACTTTTTCCAAGTCTGCCCGAGTTGTGATATCTTTTTTTGACATTGCTTTTATTTTTTATTGTTTTTGACTTATCCTTGTGTCAGAATACACAGGCTATCAGAATTAGCATAAACCTCATGAATAATATTGATGGGTATGTCTATGTATTCATACTGTTTCAATCGGGTCTGCGTTCCAGCTTGGATATAAGTGACATCACCACTCAATACCAATAACCTAGCAGGCAGATGTGTTTTGTGTTGATCCAAGGTCATACCTTGGTTAAATCCAATAAATATTTGTTTTACTTCTCCAGATTTATAGTACAATCGTGCCACTGGCTTAGGTGATGTCTTTAGTTTTTCTTGTATTTCACGTATCATATTACAAATCTTTATTTTTAAATTTTATTAATGAAAACCACATAGGTATTACTATCCAAAACGTTAACAATCCTAATGATATTATCCACCCGATTTGGCTTCCGAATATTTGTTTGAAAATAGCTCCAGTATATCCCATTAGTGCGGAGACATCCACTTTAAGCAAAACCATAATTCTCGCCAGATCAATCGGATTTAGTGCAGACATGATGACCATTGGTTTTTCTATTGGATAATCTGCAAATTGGAACATAAGATATAGAACTATCCCATCATAAATAAGCGACAAAAACAACCAAACCATGATGGCTATACCGATACCTCTAGCTTTATCTCGTGCTAGGATAGAACACAACATGGCAATTGCTATGAAAATAGGCGTGATAAATAGTCCCATTAACAATATAGAAAAACCAGCTGCATCAGGACTATAGACCACAATCGGCAATCCAATGCCTAGTATAAATGCAATACTCAACGATATGGATAAGCCCGCAAAATGACTAAGCCATATTGTTTTTCTTTTGATTGGTTGGCTGACCAATAGCTCTATAAATTCACTACTATTGTACATATAGATCGTAGAAAAGATAACTGCCATGAGTGGGACAGCCAGCAGGATAATGTTTAATAATGACAGCATTGCCTTGGCTGTATTGTCTTCCAGACTCAGTACACTCCACGAAAATAAGGCAAGTATCACTGTATAGATGATAATTATCTTATTTTTAATGATATCGGTGATAATAAAATTTGTTATTTTATTCATACAGCTGCCGATTTTATGTAATGACCAATGGCCTTGGAAATACGACCATGGTTGGACATAGCCAATAATTCATCTGTATTCTTGAAAAATACAATCTTTCCGTCTTGCATATAAATTACATCAGTAAGCAAGTCATCCAATTCATTCAATAAATGTGAAGTAATCAAAATCAGTTTACCTTTTTGTCTTTCCATTATAATTTTTTCTCTTAATATTTCACTTGCCAATGGGTCTAAACCTGCAGTAGGTTCGTCCAAAATTAGAACATCTGGACTGAATAAAAAAGCTAGTGTGGCACTCACTTTCTGCGTAGTTCCACCAGATAACGTTCGCATTTTTTTGTGTTTGGCTTGTTCGAGACCAAAGGCAACCCAAAGCTCTTCATCTGTCTGACCATCAAATTGGCGAATACTTTTAATCATATCTATCACCTGAATGATACTCATATTTTCAGGATAACGACCTATTTGAGGCATATAGCCTATTTTGTTTTTGTATGTTTCATCACCAGCAATGGATTTTTGATCAAAATAAATCGTACCATCATTGGGCAAAACCATACTCAATATAGATTTAATTAAGGTAGTTTTGCCACAAGCATTTGGACCGATGAGACCGATACATTGTCCTCTTTTTAGTTGGAGATTTATATCTTTAAGTACTTCACTCTTGCCAAAAGACTTTTTTAATCCTTCGATTCTGATCATAATTCATAGGGTTTCATCTGTGGGCTATTATCCCTGAAATTATCAGGCGTGATGCTTGGTATAAGTTTTTCTGTGCGCTCCATGAGACTGACTATAAAACTTCTATACAAAAGCATTGCTATAGGATTATTTTCTATTATCGTAGAATAGATGCTTAGAGGATGATATGGCACGTCACCTTGTCTATTTTTATCAATGTCATAACCAGCATATTTGTCCCAATAATTGTAATCAAAAGTATTGAGCACCAATGAGCCATTTGTACTGATGTCAAAAGTATTGCCAGAGAAATTATTTTCTGTAATAGTATTATCCATACAATTTGCCTGAATTTTTAATCCCCAACCATTACCGCTGAAGACATTCTTTTTAATAAGAATCCTATTGGCTCCTTCTAGAAAAAGAGCAGCTGTATTTGAAAGAAATTTATTGCCTATGATTTCGGCATCAGAGATTTCTTTAAGCAAAATACCATAAGCAGCATCACCGTTGCTTTGACTGAATGTATTGCTATACATGGTGACATGTTTTGTGTACATAACTGCTACGCCTGCACCATTTTCTTCGAAAATATTATTAACGTATGCATCATTATTGGAAAACATAAAATGGAGGCCGTACCTTATATTCCTTTTGGAAATATTTCGCCATACAATCGAATTTGTTACGAATTCAAAATAAATACCATCTCTATGACCTGAAATCTTATTGGCAATGATACGCAAGCTATCACTCTTCCAGCAATGTATCCCATTGCCTATCTCTTGTTCTTCTTTTCCGAAACCAATGATTTTATTATTTTTTATCAGACAGTTTTTGCCATATTGAATGTAGATTGCAAAAAAGTTATTTTCAAATACATTATTTTCAATTACTATATTACTTCTATCATATACTTTGACACCACCTGGATCATTTAGAGCTGCGATACCAGAATTTCTAATAACAAACCCGCTAATATTTACATGATCTGCCTTAATGGAAACCACTTCATACTTAAGCTGACCATCTAGTACCGGCCATTCATCACCGATCAAGGTAATGGATTTATTGACGACAATAGTCCCTTCTGTGTACAAGCTATGATGTACTGTAATTGTATCGTTATCCTTAGCTAATAGAAGTGCCGCCCTTATAGAAGTTACTTGAAATCTTGGACCCACATGAATATGTGCACCAGATGCGATATGGCTAAATAAAAGAAAAACTATGAAAGACGTAAAAAATTTCATTTGGCAAATACTTGCGTTAAATGATTCCAATCGGTACTTTGAGCATTCAAGTTTGTTGCTTGTTGACTAGCTTCTGTCTCAGATTTAAATGCAGCCACATTGCCAGCCATAGGGCTCTTTAGGGTACCACCCTGAATAAAATAAGCATTTTCAGCGACTCTGGTCATGTCATGGATAATACGGATCTTGTGTTTTTTGGTCAGCGCTCGTAGTTCTTTTAAATTTTTCATACTGATGGGTTGACCACCTGCCATATTTACACTTGTGGCCATACTAACATATGGAATTTTTTTTGCGCCATGTTTTTTTATTAATGCTTCAAGTTTATTAAGATCCACATTGCCTTTGAAGGGAAATTCATTTTCTGAATCATGTGCTTCATCAATAATGATATCTTGAAATGTACCGCCTGCTAATTCCTGGTGCAAACGAGTTGTGGTAAAATACATGTTGCCAGGAATAATGTCACCTTTTTTAATTAGGATTTTTGAGAGAATATTTTCAGCACCACGACCTTGATGAGTAGGAATTAAATATTTATAACCATATACTTCTTTGACTACTTCTTCTAGGTGATAAAAATTTCTACTACCGGCATACGCTTCATCTCCCATCATCATTCCAGCCCATTGCCGATCGCTCATGGCACTGGTACCGCTGTCGGTGAGCAGGTCGATGTACACCTTCTCCGATGGCAACAGGAATGTATTGTGGCCCGCTTCCGCCAATGCGGCCTCGCGCTGCTCGCGCGTGGTCATGGCGATCAGTTCCACCATCTTGATCTTGTAGGGCTCCGCCCACGACTGCTTGCGTTGGTCCATGTCTTCTTCCGTTCGCATGCTTCCGAACGGGTGCACGAAGGTCCGGGCATACGTAAGTCCTCGAACTGACCACCGTCAGGCGGGGACACACCACCATCGCAGGATCGTTGCACCTTGGAAAGCGAAGCGCATATCGCGTTGCACGACCACCTGTGCCGTTGATGAGCCTG
>CALFYH010000366.1 GCA_937952155.1 uncultured Saprospiraceae bacterium | reverse complement strand
GAACCGTTAAAAAAATATTAGGTATAGAAGGTGTTAAGCTTGAATTAGTAATCGCTGACGAAGTATCAAAAGATGCAGGTATAGTTTCTGGATTTATAAAGCTGACAGCACTAAGTGATGGTAATCTCATCGAAAATATTACCCTAAAAATGGTAGAAAAATATAGTCGAGGACGAGGAGATAGCCAGTTGATCAATGAATATCCTATGGGTGAGCTAAACATGAACAATAAAATAAATATCGGGAAAAACGATGTGATAGAAGTTCCCTTTGAACTCGAATTTATATACGTTCAATCAGAAATGGACAAGCTCGAATCCAATAACATCTTTGCAAAAGGATTAGTCAAATTTGCAAAAAAGCTCAGGAATGTAAAATCGGAATATACTCTGAGAGCAGATGCAAAAATTAAAGGCACAACCTTAAGTCCATTTGATATAAAACCTATAAAATTAGTCTAGAAACTAAAGTAATGAAACGAATTTATCATCTTTCTACTTGCGATACCTGCAGGAAAATCTTGAGTACGCTAGATCTTTCAGATGTAGAGTTGATCAATATCCGTGAGCAAAACATATCAAAAGAAGACCTCGATTTTATGAAAAAGCAGACCAAAAGTTATGAAGCCCTATTCAATAAAAGAGCTCAAAAACTTAAGGAAATGCCTGAAAATAAAAAACCTGTAAAAGATGCTGATTTCAAAAAGCTAATCCTAAAAGAATACACCTTTTTAAAAAGACCAGCAGCCATTATTGATAATCAGGTGATCGTTGGAAATGATCCAAAATCCGTTCAAGCATTACAAGCTGCCCTACCTTTAAAATAGGTTTTGGCTATAAAATCTGCATATAAATATCTTTATATTTTTGAGCTGATGCGTCCCAAGAGTAATTTAAGGCCATAGCTTCTTTCACACAGTGATGCAGGTATTCCTTATGCTGATACATCTCAAAAGCTCGCCAAATCGCGTGCATCATCTGATCAAAATTCATATAATCAAAACGAATACCTACTCCACCTGGCTCTGAAATATCCTTTACGCTATCTTTCAATCCACCTGTAGTACGTACTATTGGTAAAGTGCCATAACGCATAGCAAACATCTGATTGAGTCCACATGGTTCTACTCGCGATGGCATAAGTAAGAAATCTGCTCCTGCATAAATCTTGTGAGACATAGCCTCATTGTAAGCGAGCATACATGCCACATGTTTTGGGTGTCGTTTTGCAACAGCTTCTAGTGCACTTTCTATGCTCTTATCGCCAGTGCCAAGAATCACAAAACTGGCATTTTTATGATGTGAAAGCCATGTATCCACAATGCCAGCAATAAACTCTGCGCCTTTCTCTAACACGAGCCTTCCTATGAAACCAAACAAAGGAAGCGATGGATCTAGGCCCGCTATGTCGCAAATTACCTTCTTATTTTCTGCTTTAAATCTCACGGCATCTTTGTCCAGTTTATGCTCAATCATAGGATCTGTTGCTGGGTCCCAAACTTCATTATCTATTCCATTTAAGATGCCGACACTTTTCCAAGCTTCTGACCTAAATAGTTGTTCCAATCCAGCCGAATCATACATCAGTTCGTTCATATAATTTTGAGAGACTGTGGTGACTTTGTAAGCACATCGCACGGCTGAGGCGAGTGGATTTATAACATTGCTCCATTCTAGCAAACCACTTTTCCAACTATCAAATTGAGGTAACAAATACTGTTTACTCCAGCTGAAGGCACCTTGGTATCGTTCGTTGTGTATTGTAAAAACTGTAGGAATTTTAGACAATGCTTGAAATTCATAAGCATACTGCATCATAAATGGAATCAAGCCTGTATGGTGGTCATGGCAATGTACAATATCGGTTTCTACATTTCCGTCTCTCAACCAAGTCAAAAATGCTCTTTGGAATGAAATATTTCTTTCGATTTCGTCTCCAAAATAATGACCATTTTGTCCAGCATAAACACCATATCTGTCGGTTTTACTAGGAATATGTATAGTATAAAAAGGGAAGCCTAAAATATCATCAATAAAATACCGAACTTCAAAATAGAGATGCTCCTGTCCAAGATGAAAACTGCCTTGATGTATGATCCTATACAATTTCCCATCAAACCAAGGCATTTCATATGCAGGTATTACCACACTTGCCTCTACTCCGATTTTTTTTAGATATTTGGGCAATGAGCCCACAACATCCGCAAGGCCACCAACCTTTGCTACAGGAAAACACTCGGCACTCGTATATATTACTTTCATTAATGTATTTTTAAAACCTGATAATTAATTCACCAAAATAATCAGTCTTTTTCAATTTTCAAACGAATCTTTAAAAATATAAATCAACGAATTGAATTATTTTTATTTCAAAAACTAAAACACTATAAATCTGCCAATTACACAAGGGATTAGTACTAACAAAAAAGCCGGCAAAATCACTTTCGCCGGCAATTATTTCTATTTCAAAAAATGAATCTTAGCGGATAACGGTAATATCACCAGTGATGTTTTTCACACCTGAAGGCGCCATATATTCTATCAAAAATACATATACACCAGGTACAACATCTTTATTCAAAAATGTACCATCCCATCCTTCTGTAGGAATATTCGGCTTGAAATTCTCTTTGATAAATACCAAATTGCCCCATCGGTCATATACACTCATTTTTTCGATGTTCAATACACTTTCGTTGCCAAAAACAGTGAACCACTTGTTTGTACTTCCGTTAGGGTTGAGTATGTTTGGAGTCGTGATTATGACATTGTCATTTACTCTGATGGTAATTGTAACCGATTCTGAACATCCATTTATATCTATGATTTCGACCTTATACGTAATATTGGTACGCGCCACCAATGAAGTGACAAGACATGTATCGCATGAAAGATTATCTGTAGGTGTCCACTTGATAGAAGCGATTTCTTCAGCCTTCAGATTGGTAATAAGTTCTATAATTTGTGTTTGATTATACAACAATTCTATAGGTGAAGTTGCAAAAAGGTCGATATCCACACCAGGCTCAACAACTATATTTGTCGAAAATTTACATCCATTAGCATCGGTCACTTCCATCTGGTACGTTCCTGCTGCTAAAGGCGAATAAGTTGTACTTGGGCCTACATTTACACCATTTAATCTGTAAGTAAGTGGCGGCTCTCCACCCGAAACAGCGCTGATGGATATGCTTCCATCATTTTGATTTTTACACGTTTCATCGTTAACAAGGGAAGTAAGGCCAGTTGGGTAATTGGAATTTACAAAGACATTAACTGATTCGGTAGTAGTACACCCAGAATTTGGATAAACAACTTTCACTTCATATACTCCAGCGCCACGTACATCGATGCTTGATTGGTTTGATGGTGAGACAATAGTTCCACTGACTGTATTCCAAACCAAACTTGTAGAAGCGGTTGGATTTATCACCGATGCCGTCAATTTCGTTGTCTTTTGTCCACAGTAAAGCGTGATGTCATCAGGAACTTTTACTTGAGGAAACTCTCCTATCCTATCCACAACGAATGTATCTCGATTCGAGCATCCATTAAGAGTATCTGTAAGAATGACATAATATGTTCCCGGGCTAGTAACATACAACGAATCATTACTCTCACCACTTATGATCGTATTGGTTCCATCCATCCAAGAGAATACAAGATTTGGTCCTTCTGGCGAGTCTGCTGCGCTAATATATACTCCATTATTGACACAATTGATTGGTCCTGGCGGTATCGTCTTTAAAATCGGATAATCTTGTAAATCAATAATTTCTATGGTTGCAATATTTTTACAGCCATTTGTAGTGTCTATTGCTGTCATTGTAACAATGCCTTCACTTGAAACCGTAATTGAAGGTCTATTATTATAAAAAGATTCTCCAGTTTGCCAATTAAAAATTACATCAGCAACAGGTTTACCAGATAAAACTATTGTACCGATTATACAATCCAAAAGATTACCCGGATCAGCTACAATGGTTGCCTCAGGCAATTTTTTATCTTCTGTTACGATGACTTCATCTTTGCCTGATGAACAATTATTAGTAGTATTGATTACCTCAAAGAAATATGTCCCAGGCGTAGTTACAGATATTGATGTGCCATTTCCTACTTGATTTCCATTTGCATCAGTCCATATCAAATTAACATTTCCAGTCTGATTTGTAGAACCCATAATTTCTACTTGGGTGATGACACAATTAATAATCATATCTGGACCACCAAATGCTTCAGGAACATTAGCATCTTTGCCTACTACAACACTATCAATAGCAACGCATAAGTCAGGGTACACAACTGATAGTATGTATGTACCTGGTGTTGATGTTGTTACACTTGCACCTGTTTTATTGAAGTTGCCTGGTCCTGACCAATTAAATGTCCCACCTGGAGTAGCTGTTCCTGTCAAGGTAACTACATTTTGCTGACAAGTGATCAATTGGTTACTTCCAGCATCTGCTGTAACAGTACAAGAAGAACATGGTGCTTTTTTTACAATAAATTCTGTTTTACAACCTGAATTTGAAGGATCTGTTACTGAAAGTTTTATATCATTACCATCAGCCTTAAGATTTTCAATCGTCACAAGTTCGCCATAAATAAATGGTCCATAAGTTGTTACGCCGTCTGTTACAGTATAATTGGTTGCACTACCACTCAACCTATTGATTCTAAACCTAATACTAAAATAATCATCCGTAACTATTGTGTTAGTATTATTATTATTGCAACCAAGGATTTCAAGATTTGCCATAGAGATCACACATGGTTCACTACATACAGCAGGTGGATTGACACTCACGGAGGCAGTACAATTCGCAGAAGTGTTATCAACAATAGCAAGTGAAATTGCTCCACCTGAAATAGGATACGGACCAAAATTCACTCTTTCATTATAAGGATGAACGGTGTTATTTCCGCTTACTTTCCAACCTGTAGAAGTATTTAAACCTTGCACTATGACATCAAAATAATACACATCATCTGTAGGATCATTTATAGTACCATTGTCATTACACAATACATTAGAAGCTTCAGCGGTAATCGCACAAGTCGATGAACATGGTTTCAAGGCTGGCATCGGCACAACGACCTGACAAGCAGAAATACTTATATCTGTCAAAACCACAAATGGCGTATGTCCATCTGCAGGGAAAGTCAATTGCACAACACTTCCATAAGTATAAGTACCTTTGGCCTGACCATCCACAGTTACAGTAAATGAACCGGAAGCATTCGCACCTGTAGCTGAGAATGTTATCGTATATGTGTCATCGGTCTCAATGGACTCCGTACCTTTATCATCACAATCTGAAACTGGGTCAGTAAAACTGATGAGACAATTAGTAGAACATGATGTAAAAGGCCCTGCGTTTATATTCGTTTTGCAGCCAGTCACAAGATCAACAAATTCATAAAGTCTGAGATTGCCATCTGCAGGAATCACTATCGTTACATTCTCATTATAATTGTATTGACCAATTTCGCTGCCGAGATAAGTAATACTATACTTGTTTGTGGCATTGGTGCTATTCGCCATATTGAAAGTAATGGTATAAGTATCATCACTACCATCACTGGTCGTCCCTTTATTGTCGCAAACCCATGATTTTACATTAAATGTAAGTTGTTGGTTTCTGTTAAATACTTCGACCTCATCTTTTCCAGACTTACAATTATTCAACGAATTAGTCACTTCCAAATAATAAAATCCAACATTATTGACTGTTATGGTAGGTGTATTACCGATGACTGTACCCGCAGCATTTGACCATGTGTATATTACATTTGCGGTCAAATTGCTACTACCTGTGAGTGTCGTTGAAGTCTTATTACATGTGAGTTCTTGATCAGGTCCAGCGTTTGCTATTGGCAAATTTGCATCTTTACTAACTAGAACCATATCAGTAGCTACACATTGGTCAGGGAATGTCACTGTCAATGTATATGTTCCTTCAGCAGATGTCGTGACTGTTTCGCCTGTTTTATTAAAGTTATTAGGTCCAGTCCAAACAAAAATCCCACCTGATACAGAAGCTGTACCTGTCAAGGTTGCTGTATTTTGCAAACAGGTAAGTTGAATATCTGTACCTGCACTAGCTGTCTGAGGACAAGAAGAACATGGTGCTTGCTTTGCTACAAATTGAACAGTACAACCTGGATTTAAAGCATCGGTAACAGTAAGTGTGATATTTTGATTATTCGCTATCAATCCATTAATGCTAGCTGTCTGCCCGTAGGTGAATGGACCATAACTTTGAGATCCTACAGTGACATTATAAAAATTAGTACTTCCACTGACCACATTTACCACAAAGGTTATGTTAAATTTATCATCAGCCGTTGTATTGCCTGTATTATTATTATCACATGGTCCAATGATTATATTATTTACTTGAAGCACGCAAGGAGTACTACATGGTGCGGGAGCAGTTACATTTACAGTTTTGGTACACAAAGCATCTACTCTATCCGCAATGGTCAAATTAAGATTTCCACCACTAATCGGATATGGTCCTAAGACTACATTTGTATTGTAACTGTAGATTGTAGGATTTGAACCTATTCGCCAGCCATCTGACAAATTAAAGCCTGTAACCCGTATAGTAAATGTAAAAGTATCATCATTCGGGTCATTAATGGTACCATTGTCATTACAAGTAATATTGCTTACAGTCGCTGAAATACTACATGAACCTGAGCAACCCGAAAGTAAACCAACAGGAATATCTGTAATACACTGAATATTTAGTAAATCTCTGATTTTCACATCAGGCGTAGTACCATTAGCTGGCAAGGTAAAACTGACAGGTGTACCATAAGCGTATGTATTGATAATTACATTATTTACTAAGAGTGTGAATGAGCTTGAATTTCCACCATTAACCACATAAGCTGTAAAAGAAATAGTATAAATATCATCGGTTGCATCAGCGTCCGTGCCTTTGTTATCACATGTGACGGTTAGATTGTTGACACTTATTTCACAATCTGTAGAACAAGGAGTTAATGGCCCAATATTTCTAGAAATTTCACATCCAGTGGCACTATCTTTAATGACAATTAATCCTGAAGTACCATCTGCCGGAATTGAAATATTATGTACCGAATTATAAGTAAAACTTCCTAGGTTTTTACCCAAATAAGTTACTGTATAATTGCCCGAAGAAGTAGGAGTAGAACCTACATTTATCTTGATATTATACACATCATCATTGGCATTGCTTGTTGTGCCTTTACTATCGCATGTCAATGTAAATTCAGTAAATGTCAACTTTTGCCCAGGGTCTATGGTATGTGAATACGTAGAAAAACAGCCAAATGTGTCTCGCACGAGTACCGTATAAGTGGCTGGGGACAAACTATCAAATACTCCATTCGAAGTCCATGGAAGATTATTCAATTTAAATTCCAAATTAGCATAAGGTGAATTTACAAAAATAACTCCATTATGCGCCCCAAAACAAATTTCATCGGTAACTGTAAATGTTGCCGTAGGTTGAGGCAATACATGAAGTTTCACTTCTGCAATATCTTTGCAACCATTTGCATTTACAACTAAAGCATAAACTATTTGATTATTACTAAGATTTATATAATTGGTTGGCAAAGGATTGGTTGTATTTTGCGCATCAGCTAAAGTCAAGTAATAACTAAAACTGTAACCACCACCTGTTATAAGCTTTGTATTTGCGTTTGTAAGCGTAAACTGAGCAATACCATCACTATTATCGTCACAAGTTTCCAGTACCACATCTTTAGCAACTGGGTTAGGCTGAACTGTAAACAATATAGGAATGCGAACACTATAACAACCATTTAAAGGATCAATAGCTTGCACATAATAAGTAGTACTACCAGTTGATGTTGTTGGTGGTGCAAAAGTCAGCGACTGATCCATCAATAAGTTTCCGCCCGACAAGGCATCGTACCATTGAGCACTTAAGCCCGTTGATACAGTAACTGTGAGATTGACTCCTGTTTCGTTTTGGCAAGCTAATTTATTACCGCCAGATATAGGAGAAGGCACTACTGGGCAATTACATTGTGGTGGTGTCAAGGTAAGCTGAGCATCTGCACAATCTCCTAGGTTTGATTTTAAGGTTATTGTTACATTTTGCGCTATTGGAATATTAGAAATGGTCCAAACGCTGCCATTTGTTGTAATCGTACCTTGAGATGTTGTAACAGAATATCCAAAAACCTGGATTTTAACAGAATAGGTCATAAAATCAGGAGAACAACTTATCTCTTTTACTTCATAAGTACCTGGATCAACCAAGGTTATTTGGACCGTTGCTACTGCATCTGGACACAGGTTTGTGCTTGGCACTACATAGTCAAATGGGTAATTCCCTGCAACCTG
Organism: uncultured Saprospiraceae bacterium; assembly: GCA_937952155.1. GTDB lineage: Bacteria > Bacteroidota > Bacteroidia > Chitinophagales > Saprospiraceae > OLB9. The sequence continues at coordinate 1,491 of CALFYH010000366.1, read as the reverse complement.
CCCAAGAAAGCTAACTGCGGTAGGATCAGAAATGTCAAGGCCTGTCCCATACGTATCACTCCAATATCCCGTATTGTCAAAAGGCGGATTCAAATAATTCCACAAATTAAGTGTCCGACCATCGTTGCAAATGGTAATGCTATTGCCAGTTCCTGGTTGAGGTCCAAATAGGTTTTTAAAGGTGATTTTAACTTCATCCGTACACCCATATTCATTAGTAGCTAATATATAATATACTGAAATAGCTTCAGTTGATATCAACGTTTGTGGAATTTCATTAGATGCAGATGCAGGTGTTCCACTGTGATAGGTAAGTGTTATATTCGTATTATTTAAATCAGTAACATTGATATCAGCAAGGTCATAAAAATCTCCATAACATATATCAATATTTACAGGATCAGCTACGATATTGGGAACAGGTCTAATAGAAACTTCCTGATCTACGGATATTTCATTATTTGTACAAGGATTTTTATAAGTCCATGTGTAAATTCTCGTACTACCCAAATCTTCGACCGAAGCAGACACCGTACCTGAGATCGCACAAGCACCACTCAGCCCATTGGTATAATTCAGCGTTGGTGGTGGCGTAAATCCTTGATTGCAAGGCAGAAGTTCATCAACTGGTTCTGTGGTGAAAACAGGTTCATCAGCGGGAAGAACAGTAACGTTTTGATTATACACAATGGGTCTGCCACACATGTCGGTATATTGCCATGTATATTGAATCGTACCGCCACAAGATGTAAAACCACCTGTTGTTATTGGCGTTACAGTTCCATTTATACCACAAAATCCTGTTTCGCCGTTGGTATAATCCAATGTAGGTGGTACTGGTGGCACATCTTCACAAGATATTACAATACTAGCAGGTGGTACATTAATAAAATCTGCTTGAGGTGCTGGTAAAATGGTGATAATTTGATCAGCTGTCAATGTAAAATTACATCCATCCTTTATTGTCCAATTTACTGTAGCTGTTCCACCACATAAAGTTACACCTGAAGTATTCAAAACAGGAGGAATAATTCCTTCTCTTGCGCATGGACGGGCTTCTCCATTAGAATACTCCAAAGGTATAGCAAAAACTGACAAATCTTGACAATCTACTGTAATATCATCAGGTATTGGCGTTGTGATTGTTGGATTAGGTGCAGGATTTACCACTATTATTTGGTTATACGAAAGTGGTCTATTACAAGCATCAACACCATTCCAAGATATTTGTATATTACCTCCACATTCATTAAAATTCTTGTTAACCACAGGTGTCAAAACACCAGAAATTAAGCACGTCGAATTATTGGAATAATTGATATCAGGAGCTGAAAATGCATCGGCATCACTACATGACAAGCTGGTGTATGTAGGAGCATCAGTTAATGTAGCAACTGGTGGCGGAGCGACATTTATTACTTGCGTGTAGGTAATGGTCCTATCACAAAAATCAGTATATTGCCATGTATAGGTGTATGTTTTAGCACAATT
>CALFYH010000365.1 GCA_937952155.1 uncultured Saprospiraceae bacterium | reverse complement strand
AATCAAATCAAAATTCAAAACATAAAAGAGGCCACCAACCAAAATGTAATGACCTCAGTTGAAATTGAAAAGGAGATTGAAAAAATCAAGCAAACATTAGACAAGTTGAAGAATGAATTGCAAGTGAGGCAAGAAAAGGAATTGGTTTCAGAATTACTTACTACAATCTACGAATTAAGAGAAATCACAAATGCGTATTTGAAAATCAAGGGATTGAGAATGGGATTGTATCAAGGCAATGATATAAATGGCGATGCAGATAAAATTCAAAATGCCTTTGTTGCAGCTCGTGAATCCTTACAAAATCTGAATGTTACTATTGAGAATCTTAAGAAAGAAAAAACAGGATCGCTTCAAAAGTGGGAGAGTATGACCAATTTGCTAATTGTGGAGCTTAGTGCCTTGGGTTATACCAATCCGATCGATGCTCTTGGTGATATCTTGGCAGATGAAAGCCTTCGTGATATCCAAAATAGAAAGGACATACTTGTGAAGGAAGAGACAGAGTTGAATGCAGCAATTCGCCAGCTTGATGATGATTTATCAAAATTAAAAGACGTTGACACAGACGCCAATTTGATTGCGGAAGTAAAAGTATCTTTGGAAAAACTGAATAAAGAAAAAGACGAATTACATGTTTTAACCGGAGCCATACGCAATGAATTAAAAAATCATGATGAACAGGTAGTAAAGTTTCAGGATTTGACTGCAACGATTGTAAAAGTGGAAAAAGCTGCCACTCCGATACTTCACCTCAATCATTTGATCGGTGATGCGCAAGGTAATAGATACGCTAAATTTGCTCAAAATTTGAGTTTGAGACATTTGATAAACCTAGCCAATGTCCGCTTAGAAAAATTGTCAGATCGATATACCATGGCTGTGACTGATATAGAAGATGACCTGAAAATCATAGACCATTACCAAGGTCAAATCACACGTAGCGTAAAAACATTGTCAGGCGGAGAGACTTTTATCATTAGCTTGGCGATGGCGCTCAGCTTATCTGATATGGCATCAAAAAATGTAAGGCTAGACAGCTTATTCATAGATGAAGGTTTTGGTACATTGGATCCCGAGACAATGGAAGTGGCATTGATTACACTCGAAAAATTACAATCCGAAGGCAATAGAATGATAGGCATCATATCGCATGTTGAAAGTCTCAAAGAACGTATTGCTACACAGATTAAGGTTGTAAAATCCAATCAAGGATATTCGACTATCGAAATAGTGTGAGATTACAAAAAATATGACTTCACCAGCTTAAAATATTGTTTTTAAAATATTGAAGTTTCGTTTCCACCAGCCAATCTTGCGCCCAGATAAGCCATTGGAATATAAGCAAGTATTAAATCTGTAAGCGAAAACCAAAGAGGTGAAGGTATCATAAAAATCATAGAAAAGCCACCAAGGAAAAAGAAAAATCCAATAGTAAGTGCTATTTTTAGTTTATTGGTTGTAGCTATCCGAGCAGCGACAAAAGCACCAGCTAAAGTACCAAGAGCATGTGCAAAAAACGGAGTTAGGAAATGTTTAAATTCAAATAGTGGAATAGCTGCTTTCAATCCTTCAGCTGTATTTGTATCTACGCCTTCTGGTAAAGGAATCAACATATTGCCAAAGTGGATAATACCCATATTTATAATGCTGCCTATGACGATACCCAAGACAACGCCAAGGATATTTTTTAGAATTGGATTCATTCGGTTTTAACTATTGATCAGTTACAAAATTACATAAAACAATGATTTACCTTGTAATTTATTGTGGTAAATATTTTTTTAAACACAAATTATATGCCTTTGATAAGATAAACTCAGAAATATATTTTCAAAATTTAAATATAAAAAAAGTGTAATATAATAAATTCTTTTAATTTTGTGGTGAAATATAATAATTCACGAAAGTAGTCGTTTTAACTGACAACAATCATTACAAAATTAAATCATGTTTAATCTTTCCTTCTTTTTATTTCAAACAGCAGAGGTAGCAGCAGATGCAGCAGCTACGCCACCATCACAAAACATTATTGACATCATCGCATCAGGCGGTATTATTGGTATAGTGAATGTTACTATTACTGGAATCTTGTCGATTTTCGCGCTTTATATTTTTGTGGAAAGATACCTGACCATAAAACAAGCAGGTAAAGTAGATGAGAATTTTATTAATAACATTCGTGGTGCGGTTGCTTCAGGAAATATTGAAGGAGCAAAGGCGCTTTGTCGTGCTACAGATACACCATCTTCTCGAATGATAGAGAAAGGGCTCATGCGCATAGGTAAGCCATTAAAAGATATCGATGCAGCAATCGAAAACGTAGGTAATCTTGAAGTATTCAAATTAGAGAAAAACCTTTCTACACTCGCGAGTATCTCAGGTGCTGCGCCTATGAATGGTTTCTTGGGTACAGTTACAGGTATGATTTTGGCATTTTACCAGATGGCAAGCCAACAAAACGTGACACCATCAGTTTTGGCTGGTGGTATTTATCAAGCGCTTATTACAACAGCGTTTGGTCTTGTAGTGGGTATTTTTGCATTTGTAGGTTACAATTATCTCGTTGCAAAAGTGGAAGGTGTAATTTTCCAAATGGAGAAAATCACAGTTGACTTCATGGATCTTTTACAAGAACCAGGCAATTAATCAATAAATTTAAATTATTGTGGCAGTAAAAAAAAGAAGTAAAGTAAGTGCAGAATTTAATATGTCGTCTTTGACAGATATTATCTTTTTGCTATTGATATTCTTTATGCTTACATCCAAGACTGTTCAAATATCAATTCCTTTACCTGAATCTGACTCAACCACTGTAGCTCCATCCAACCTTCCAGTCATGATGACAATTGATGGTAAGATCAAAGTCGCAGGGAAAGAAAGTAGTATCGAAAGTATGGAAAAGGATATTGCATTGGCCGTAAGGAAAACGGATAATAAAGAGCATGCCACTTTAAATATTATATCTGAAGTTGGAGTGCCTTGGGAAAATGTCCATAAAGCAATGTCGATAGCTAGTGGATTGAAAATTAAGGCTATTATTGCTACTCAACCTTCAACCCATTAAAATTTATTATTATGGCTGTAAAAAAGAGAAGTAAGGTAAGTGCAAATTTTAATATGTCATCATTGACAGATATTATATTTCTATTGTTGATATTTTTTATGTTGACATCTTCCATCGTTACACCTAATGCATTGGATCTGCAGTTGCCTGGAAAAAAGACAAGTCCGCCACCACCAAAATCAAAAAATAAAGTGGTAGCAATCGATGAATCTGGTGCATATACACTCAATGGTGCACCAATTAGTTTGGATGGTGTACAGAGACAAATGGAGTCATTAAAAAGAGTCGATGGTGCAAAAGCAGCCATAGCGATTGCACCTTCTGGTAAAGCAAGCAATGAAACAGTAGTTGCAGTACTGGATTTAGCTTATAAAATGCAAGTTAGAGCAGTTTTGGTGGAGCCTAAATAATATTTTCAGGCATACTTTTATATATCATTTCTTACACACAACTTACCGATTATTCATGATGAATAGTGGGGATTTTTGTTTTTGTATTAAACTGATAAATGAATAATAAAAATTCACATAAAGAAGATGATAATAAAAAGATAGGAGCAACGGTCAGTATGATCTTGCATATTATCCTGATTTTATTGTTGTTGATACCATTTTTATCAAAACAAGAGATTATCCAAACTGAAGGGATTTTAGTAGCCTTTGGTGGTCCCGACGCTGGATCAGATGATGCACCTTTGGTATCAGAGGAAACCAGCCAGCAAGCTACTCCGCCACCAGCAGCACCTGAGTCATCGCAAGATGAAGTGACCAATGCATCGAAATCTGTAACAGAAGAAGCACCAATTAAGGCTGTTGAAAAGACAAAGCCTAATCCAAAAGAAGCACAAGTCAATAAGGATAAAGCAAAAGAAGATGCAAAAGCCAAGGCCGACGCCAAAGCTAAAGCAGATGCCAAAGCAAAAGCTGACCTTCTTGCTGCAGAAAAGGCCAAAGCAGAAAAAGAAGCTGCTGATAAGGCTGCCGCTGCTGCTAATCAAAAGAAAAAATATTCCGATTTGTTAGGCAAAGGCAAAGGAAATAACAATACTGGAGGAAATCAAGGTACTTCAGCTGGCGACCCAGATGGCAAGGCCTTGGAAGGCATAAGTAAGGGGAAAGGCTTGGTAGGTGGTGGACTTAGTGGCCGAGGTGTAGAATATTCACCAACATTCAGTGATAATTCTCAAAAAACTGGAAAAGTTTCTTTGGCCATATGCGTAAACAGTGACGGTAAAGTAGTGAAAGCAGAATTTACCCAAAAAGGCTCAACCACATCAGATAGTTATCTTATAGACGTAGCACGTCGTACCGCAATGAAATATAAATTTTCGAAAAGTGATGTTGATAGCCAATGTGGCACTGTAACAATTGACTTCAAAGTCCAATAAAAAAATTTCACCAATAAAAAAGCCTGAAACACTTTGCTTCAGGCTTTTTTTATATGGTAAATTTGGTAATTAGAATAAAGATATCTTCTTGGATACTATGTTTTTTCCACTTGTCAAGGTGATGATATGTACACCTGGTGCGTAATTTGCTGCAATATTTAATTTGCCATTGGTTGCACTGTTTACGCTCGAAGTTGATATGATTTTTCCAGATAAGTCAGTGACCTGAACTAAGCCATTAGATGGAGCATTAGTCATATTGATGATGATATTGCCACTTTCAGCTTGATAACTAGTAAAGTCAAAATCTGCTTTGGTTTGATCATTTGTAGCAGATGTGCCAATTGAATTGATGATATTGGCATTAAAGAAAATATATTTTTCATTTACTTTAGTCCATATAATACCAACAACTTTATATTTTTCTATAGGCGCTGTAAGTCCTTTTAGGTTTCCAAACATCTCGAATGTGGTACCTAATTTTACGGGTCCTGAAATGATTGAATTGTCAAATACATTTGGTAAGAAGCTGTTACGTAATACGTTCTTATGTGTTTGGATACCAGTTCTACTTGCTTGTTGGTTTTGAACATCTTCCAATAAATATAATCCCAAATAATAGTCTCCACCTGGGACGTCTTCAAAAAATTCGACCTTAGCACGTACATTTATGCTTTTTTCAGTGGCATCATACGCTGCATTTAAACCTAATCCTGCAATAGTACTAACGTCCTTTTTGAAATCGATTTCAGCCTGTGTGTCAGATATTTTTGTAGAAATATTACCTGAATTTACCCCGATGTTAAATCCATCAACATAGAATAAGGGTTGACCAATTCCAGCAAAATTTTCACCAAATTTTTCTGCAACTGGATTTAGTAAGTCACCACTGTAATGTACCGCCATAAATATTGCATTCTCATTGGCAAATTTATTAAGGATTTGTTCTTTCATATCCCAGCCCCAAGTACCACAATATGGACACCATGATGCAGTGCGTTCATGAATCAATGTCCAGTTTTTGGTACTCACAACCTGTGCATTTGCTTGACTGAAAATAAATAATGTAATAAGTAAAATTAAATTTTTCATTTTATTTAATTTGTATGATAGAAAATAAATTAATACAAAAACATGACTGCCGTAAATTGGACATTATTATTTATAACTCCAAGAACTGCCTTCTTTGCCATCCTTAATCTGGATGTTTAAATCACTTAGGGAATCTCTGATTTTATCTGAAGTAGGCCAATCTTTGTTCGTCCTGGCTAACTGACGTAACTCTATTATAAGTTGCATCAATCCATCCACTGGGCCAGCATTGGTTTCAGACTCATCCATTAAACCGAATATTTCAAATAATATTGTATAGAGTGTCGATTTTATTTTTTCAAGAGTCTCAATTGACACTTCTGACATCTTCATTTGTCCTTCCTTCAAGCTATTAATAATAGTAACTAGTTCAAAAAGCCTTGCTAAAACACGCGGAGTATTGAAGTCATCGTTCATATCATCAAAAGCACCTTGGATTATTTCATCTATTTTTTGGTCGAGTGGTGCATTGTTTCCGATGTCTGAATGCAGCGAATGTACAGATTTGTATGCTTCCATGATCCTTTTGAAACCTTTCTCTGCTGCTTGCAAGCCATCATCAGTGAGGTCGTTGGTAGATCTATAATGTGATTGTAACATAAAAAACCGAACTACCATCGGGTGATAACCTTTGGATACATGCTCACTTGCGCCTGTGAAAAGTTCTTGTGGTGAGATCGTATTGCCATCACTTTTTGACATTTTTTTGCCATTCATCAGCAACATATTTGTATGCAACCAATAATTTGCAGGTTGGCAATTACAAGCACCTACGTTTTGGGCTATCTCATTTTCGTGGTGTGGAAATTTCAAATCATTGCCACCACCATGAATGTCAAATTTTTTGCCAAGATATTTAGTACTCATCGCACTACATTCTAGATGCCAACCAGGAAAACCAACTGACCAAGGCGAATTCCACTTCATGATGTGCTCATCAGATGCTTTCATCCAAATTGCAAAATCTGAAGGATGATTTTTTTCGTCTTGATTTTTGAGGTTGTCTCTGGTTTCGCTCAATAATTCTTCAATCACTCGACCAGAAAGTTTGCCATAATCACCTGTTTTCTCAGCATATTTTAATGTGTCGAAATAGACAGAACCGTTTTTTTCATATGCCAATCCGTTGTTTAGGATTTCACTTACCATTTCTATCTGTTCTAGAATATGCCCTGTAGCTCTAGGCTCTATGCTAGGAGAAAGCGTATTGAAAACACGCATGATATCATGAAAACCATTGGTGTATTTTTGGGCTACTTCCATGGGCTCCAAATTGTCTAGGCGTGCACCTTTTGACATCCGGTCTTCGCCATCATCCAGCAAGTGCCCTACATCAGTGATATTGCGCACATAGCGCACCTTGTAACCGTTATAAGTCAAGTATCTGTAAATAATATCGAAGCTTATAAAAGTCCTACAATTGCCCAAATGAACGTCATTATAAACTGTTGGACCACATACATACATGCCTACATGACCTTCGTGTATGGGTGTAAATATTTCTTTTTGACGACTGAGACTATTGTATATTATTAATTCCCCTGACTTCATTTTTCTTACTTAAATCAGTTAAAAAAGAGTGCAAAAATATTAATTATATCTTATATGTGTTGTTAACATCTTGTTATAATTAATAGGAATAATGACTTTCATTTGGTGAAAAAGCATTTGTCACGAAGTCGCTAACTTAGATTTTCGGAGTTCTTGAATTATTTAAGTAAATAATAATGTTAGAAGTTTCCATATTTAATTCTTAGGTATTATTATTGCATTTGAATAGATAGTCATAACTTTATAAATCAAAGGTGGTATGAAAACCGGAAAAAATGTGTTACAAAAGACTATATGTCTCATCCTTGGTGGTGGAGCAGGTACAAGGCTTTATCCATTAACTAAAGATAGATCCAAACCTGCTGTGCCCATAGGAGGTAAATATAGATTGATCGATATTCCTATATCAAATTGCTTGAATGCAGGATTGTATCGCATTTTTGTTTTAACTCAATACAATTCAGCATCGCTAAATAAGCATATCAAAAATTCATTTCATTTTGACAATTATTCAAATGGGTTTGTCGATATCTTGGCCGCAGAGCAGACGAGCAATAATATGGATTGGTTTCAAGGGACAGCCGATGCTGTTCGGCAATCTGTTAGGAACTTTGCCTATTACGACTTTGATTATATTTTGATACTTTCAGGAGATCAGCTTTATCAAATGGATATTGAAGAAGTGCTCCAAGATCATGTAAAGCAAAATGCAGATGTCACTATTGCCACGATTCCAGTGATAGCTTCTGATGCTACCTCATTTGGGATCATGAAGGTAAATAACGAAAATAAGATCACTAGTTTTATTGAAAAGCCAGCGATGGATATTTTGGATAAGTGGTCATCTGATGTTTCTGATGATTTGAAGGCTAAAGGCAAAATTTATCTTGCTTCAATGGGTATTTATGTTTTCAGCAGACCAGCGTTGCGTGTTTTGCTCAATGAAAACCCAAAAGCTGTGGATTTTGGAAAAGAATTGATTCCAGACTCTATAAATCGAGGTATGAATGTAGTCAGCTATGCGTATGATGGCTATTGGACAGATATAGGAGACATAAAGTCCTTCTTCGAGGCAAATATTGCCCTTGCGGATGATATTCCAGAATTTAATATGTTTGACAATGAGAATAAAATTTATACCCGTGCGAGATTGCTTCCACCTGCCAAGTTTTCAGGTGTAACTTTCTCGAGAGCTATAGTAGCTGAAGGGTCAATCGTTCAAGCTAAATTGGTTGAAAACTCAATTCTAGGTATCAGATCAAGGATAGATTATGGCACAATTGTTAAGAATGCGTATATCATGGGTAATGATTACTTTGAGTCATTAGAGGATTTGGCTGATCCAAATAAGATTCCAATGGGTATAGGTAAGGATTGCTATATCGAAAATGCGATTATCGACAAACATGTAAGAATAGGCGATAATGTTATCATCAGGGGAAATGATAGGTTAAGTGACATGGAGGCTGAGCATTATGTCATCAAAAAAGGTATAGTTGTGGTCAATAAAAATGCTGTAATTCCATCAGGAACGATCATAGGTCATAAATAATCTGGGATTGTTTTTAGCAATTAAATTTTAGTTTGTATTCTAGTTTATTTTGATGTTTGTCGGTAATCTCTATTATATCGCACCATGATAATAATCACAATTGTTGCAAAGCATTGTGTTTAACTTTATATCAAAATCAAAAAATATGAATACGGAAATTCCTGTAAAACGCATAAAAACATCAAAGATCGTTTATGTGCAACCGACTGATACCATGATGAAAGTTGAAGAAGTATTTGAAGCTGTAGCCATACATCACATATTGGTCGTTGAAAAAGAAAAACTCAAAGGCGTAATAAGTAAGAGTGATCTACTTAAAGTGTATAGAAAGTATGTAGCTGAAGGTTTACTTCCTGATAGGACATCAATTTTAGCTAGTGATATAATGACAGAAAACCCAATAACACTAGATACAGAAGACACTATTGGTTTAGCTGCAGATATTATTTTGACTAATCAAATTCACTCTATTCCTATATTGAACGGTGATCAACTCTCTGGCATTATTACAAATCATGATATTTTAAAGTACTGCTTCAAATAAGTTAAAGTCCTTTCTTATATACTTTATTGGTCTTCAAATAGATTTTGATTGAATTATTGTCAATAATTCATATATTTGTGTTTGATTTCTATAACGCACTAAAATGTATAAGCAGATCATCATTGTTCGTCATGGTAAGTCATCATGGACGAACTTTAATCTTTCTGATCATGACAGACCATTAGACGAACGTGGACTTAAAGATGGACCATTTATGGCAAATTTGCTCGCTGAAAAGGGATATTTTCCTCAAAGACTCATCACATCTACAGCTGTAAGAGCAAAAGCAACTGCTCATTTTTTTTCTGAGAGATTTGGTATCCTTCCCGAAGATGAGAGAAGTTTATATCATGGATTACCACAAAACTATATCGATCAAATAAAGCTCCTAGATGAAAATGTAAACACAGCGGCTTTATTTGGTCACAATCCTGGAATCACTTTGATCGCAAATCAAATAAAACCTGGAAGTACTGACAATATTCCAACGTGTGGCATCATAATAGCAACTATGAATTTGCAAACTCCTTGGCATAAAATCAGGTTTGAAGATATGAATTTGAAAACAATTCTAGTTCCAAAAAATTATGCTCCATGAAAAAATACATATATCTTCTGATACTTGGACTGTGGTGCTGTTCATGTGCCAATAAAAACAGAGAGTTACCTAAGTTGGAAATGACTTC
>CALFYH010000364.1 GCA_937952155.1 uncultured Saprospiraceae bacterium | reverse complement strand
GTCTTATCCAATTTTGGGAAGAAAATCCAGTATTGTCCAAGCCGCTTACTACATATAATTTATAGGAAATTAAAGGAAAATTCGATTCTTTTTTCAATGGAAAATCACCTGAAAATTCAATACCCGTTTCATACCAACCAAGTGGTAAGATGGTATTTTCTAATTCTGATCTGTAGGCGGTGAAATATTCTCTTGGCTGATCTTGCTTCGATGCATTCCCCATGTAAAAACGCATCTTACCTAGCCGCACATTGAAGGATTTATGCATTTCAAAAAGTAAATTAATCTGCTCTAATACCACTTGACCACCTTTGTCTATCTCTTGCTCAAATTCACCAAACTCTTCCAATGGATCAAAAGCTACGGTAGAACCAGTGCCTCCATGCTCAAATTCTATCTCGGATTTGAATTGAATTTTATCTGTAAAATCGTAATATATATAAGAATTGAATCGCTCTGGATCGATGGCATTGCGCTTCGATGGCAATGTCTGCCAGTCAAATCCGTAATAATTTACCACTCCATAAGCCTTGACATGAAACTTGTTTAGGAAATGCGCAGGATGTATATTTCTATTTGATGTGTGAACACTATCCGACTGTGCTCTCAGGAAAGATGTGAAAGATAGCAGAGTTAAAAATGCAAAAACGCCTATTTTTTTAATCATCTTTATTTAGACTAATATTAAATAAGGGCAAAGGTAGTGATTCTATTTATAATTAATCTAAATAAAAAGAAGTTTTGTCGATTTTTTACAGTAATAGTTCCTAAATGTCCGTCAATTTTCTAGATTTTTATAGATCTCAAAGGATAGTCAGTAACTTACCCAAAACAGCTCCACCAATGACAATGAAGGCGCTATTGAGTTTGCGGTAGCCAAAAGCAAAGATGATGCTTACAATTGCAATTAAAATCGTCCGCCAATCACTAATCGTATCTTTGCCCATTTCGATGCAAATAGCGACGATGAGTGCTACAGATGCGACATTGACTGCATCTAGAAAGGAAGAGAAAAGATGTGAATTACGCATTTTTTTGACCAATGGATTTAGTAAGGCGACAAAGATAAACGATGGAAGAAATATCGCCAAAGTTGAGATGACGGCGCCTGTCCATCCATTGAGTTGGTAGCCAATAAAAGTTACGGATGAGAATACTGGTCCAGGCGTGAATTGACCTACTGCGATGGCATCGATCAATTGTTGTCTAGAGAGCATACCTGTAGAAACTAATTCGGCATCTAAAAATGCAAACAAAACATAACCACTTCCATAGAGGATAGAACCGATTTTTAAAAATATCCAAAATAGCTTGGTATTGCTTGCTGCTAAGATGGAAGTTGATCCTAAAGGCACTAACGCGAGTGGCACGAAGCTATGAATATCATGAGATTTTGGGCTGCTGATATAAGTCAGTGTCAAAGCCAAAAAACCAGCAACAAACATCAAATATATTTCATTAATATTACAAAATGCACCAATTAACACCAAAATTGCCAGGAAGATTAATTCCACTGATTTCAATGATTTTTTGGCTAATGGAAATATAGCGCCTATGATTATCGCAATGATGGCAGGCTTGATGCCGTAAACAAATGGTTGTATTTCAGGCAATTGCCCGTAATTTTTGTACAACCATGCAAGAATACCCGTGATAAATACAGCAGGTAAGATGAAACATAGTCCCGCCACTATCAGACCTTTCCATCCTCCTTTTTCACGTCCGATGTGGATTGCCATCTCGGTACTATTTGGCCCTGGAATTAGATTGGTCGCACCCATTAGATCAAGAAAATGTTGGTCTGATAGCCATTTTTTCTTAGTGACGACTTCGTCTTGCATCATAGCAATATGAGCAGCTGGACCACCAAACCCAATCACGCCTAGTTTGAAAAAAAGCTTGGCAATCTCTCTTATGCTTATATTGTTTTCAACCATTCATTGAGCGCCACCAAATCATTATTTTAGATTAAAGATCAGGCTGTATTTAATTTTTTGAAACTGCAAAATACAAAATTCTGAATGGTATCAAACGGCGTTATATGATCAACAGTAATACATTTGATTTTTTCGAAGAAGATTTTCAGTCGATCTGTCATGGATGTTTCTGAATATTGCTTGATTTCTATGCCACTACATTTTTTTGGTCCTTGTTCGGAGAATGTACCGATCACTAGAATTCCTTTGGGATTTATGTTTTTTTGGGCAGTTTCCAGATAATTTGAAATTTCATTTTCTTCTGTCAAAAAATGAAATGCTGCACGGTCGTGCCAGAAATCATATTGTTCTGTAGGTACAAATGTAGCGGCATCTGCGACTATCCATTTTACATTATTTGCTTTTTGGCCAAGGCGGATTTTTGCCCGTTCGATGGCTGATTCTGATATGTCAAGCACTGAAATATCTTGATATCCCAAATCTAACAAATGATCAACCAACAAGCTATCTCCACCACCGATGTCAATGATTTTTGCAGTGGTAGGCACATTAAATTGTTTGAAAAAATCCAGAGATGTTTCGGGCCTAACTTGAAACCAGCTAACATCTTTTAGTTCCTTCGTGTTATAGATATTTTCCCAATGATTTTTGCGATCAAAATTGCCCATTTTATTATATTTTAAAAGAATTATTTGGAAATGTTTGACATGATATAACTAAATTTACAATGCAATTATTTTATCAGCTTCTCTGATTCCACTCAAATAAGCGCCATGAGCTGTGGAAAAATAATCGATTTCAGTATGTTCACCAGCGAAAAATATTTTATCATCGATTTCTTCTGCTAAATCATCAAAGTGTCGCATTTCTGTACCAACAGCTGTGTATGAATAAGATCCATACGAATACTCGTTCGTTTGCCATTTTGTTCTCAAGATATTCTTTGGATAAGGAATATTATTGCCATATATGTCACGAAGATGAGTCATGATTTCTTCTATGATTTGTTGATCAGTCATATTTTCAGTTTGTCTTGCTTTGTCTGCATAGGCAAAAGTCATCAACGCATTCACAGTTGGTTGATATTTTTTGACATTTACAAAATAGTTAAATTTATCTTTAATGTCTGGTGTATAGCATATGTATTGTTCGTCATCCCAAAAGGCTGTTTCCCAAGTCAATAGAAATTTGTTTACACAATTAACACCTACTTTTTGAATGGCATTTTGTTTTTCACTTGGTAATGATGGAACAAACTCAATTATGTTGGCTTTCAGAACACCAAGAGGTACCGTGACTAAGACATAGTCTGCATCAGTAACTTTGCCATTATGGCTTACTTGAACCTTTGTGTTTGAAAAGTCGATTTTTGTTACTTTTTGATTAAGTTGAACGTTAAGCCCTGAAGCTAGAAAATTTGGAATAGTATCATAACCATTTACAGAGATGCGTTCTTCGCCACCGAATTCTTCTCCTTCATTATACAACAATGACGAAAGCATATTTAAATCCCCAGTATCAAAAGTTAAGTAGGTAGAAAGGAAAAACTTCCAAAGCCGATCATTGCAATATGTGGGATATAACTCGTTGAAGACTGTTTCAAAACTTTTAGTTGAGCTTCCATTATTTTTTAATGTTTCAAGCACTGTATAAAATTTATCTTCCGTATCCGAAAAATTATTATCACCGTGCAATACACCACCAAGATCATATGCCAAAATACTTTCATCATCAGTAAAAGCCGTATTCATTCCAGCTTGTTGTGCCAATAATGTGATAGGATTGCCTGCTGTACCGTGGATCCAACTTGCACCTTCATCAAAGGCAACACCTAGGCTTCTATTCGTTTTTAATCGACCTCCGACTTTACTTTGCGCTTCCAAGACAATAACATTAAAGCCATTTTCTTTTAGCTTTTTGGCTGCAGCCAATCCTGAAATACCTGCGCCTACTACGATGACTGTTTTGCCGATTACCTTCTGACCATCACCATCATTACTACAACTCGATAACAATGAAGGTGTTATAATTACGATAGGCAAGCCAGTTATCGTGTCTTTGATGAATTTACGTCTTTGCATATTTTATAATTGAAATTGATTTTGATGTGTTGTTGTAAACTTAAATTCCTTTCAAAATTAATTTTTGATAAGTTTTTCCATGTATTGATGTTTATCTTTTATGCCAATAAAATATAAGCCATTTGGAAGGTCGTAAATATTTATTGGTGATAATTCTGATGCAATAATTTCTTTTACCAACAATCCCATTGAATTAAATATTTGGATTTGTTCATTTTCATTCTGGGTATTCCAAAATTTTAATGAAATCCATTCGGAAGTAGGGTTAGGGTAAAACTGAAAAAATGGGTTTTTTCCTTGAGTGATTGGCATAGTTGAAGCCAAAACACTATTGGTTGTTGGATTAATATATAGCAAATAGACATCACCATCCACAAAATTATTTAACAAAATTCTTCCAGTATTGCCCGTAAAATTTACAAAGCCTGAAAATATTGTTTCAGGAGAATTTAATGAAATAGAAAATGGTACATTGTTGCTTGGAATACGTTGAATGACTAAGGGCATTGTACAGTTAGAACAGTACGGATAATTTTCTACTATAAATTCTACATGTACAGGACTATTGTGTGATCCAAGATTTGGATTGTCATATCTACCAACAATAATTTTCAATTCTTGTGTTGTATTTTCTTTACTTGCCAAAGCAACTGTTTTTTCATGTGTTGAACTTGTTTGAATGCGGCTATTATTTAATTCTGCGTAGGCCCGATGCACCCAATAATTTGGTTGTGGTGTGAAATTGTCGCTCAAAAACAATCCATTTAAACCTACTTCACAGTTTGACCAAGAGACATTGTCATCTGTTTCATTCCAGCAGCTATGAGAAACCCAATCCACTTTTGACTTTTCAAGGTAAAATAACCATCCAACATTCCAGCCAGGTATGGTGTAATTTTTAGGGCCTGCATATTCTGGAATTAATATATCAAGATTACCTAACCAAGGACGGACAGTTAAAGAGTCTCGAACTTGTTTTACGTGTGAAAGTACATCATGCGGATTACAGAACTCATGCCACGATACACCTGAAACACCAGAACCAACCAGATATAAACTATCTAAAAATTGCAATATCGGATTTACATCAAAATTACATGTTCCAAAGCCAAACTCTGGTCCTATGATTTTAGCGTTTGGAATAAAAGCCGTTAAAATACTATCTGTTCTTCGATACAATTCAATCCATTGCCAATAAGTTCCTGTCCAAAAGTTATCTGGTTCTCCCCATACAGCCCAAACATCTACAGGCTCATTATTATTAATTGAATTTGATGCAATCATTGACAGTAAATTATCCCATTTCACCCAATTGTCTGCCCATGGTTGGCTTAGGGTTTGTGATGTGATATTATTTACAATCATATATAGATCATTTATATTAACCGTTATTTTTGGATTGAATCTTTTGGTTTCTCCATAACCACTTCCTGATAAAAAATAGGCACCAATTCGCCAAAACTTAGGTTTTAATTTTGAGACTTTAACAGAATCAACTGTGCCCGAACCACCATGTAAAAATCCCTGCATAAATTCGGTTTTTGGGTCAAGTTCCTGATTAGCATATACTGAAATATTTACCTGATTATAAGCTCTACAAAGATTAATAACCAGTATTAAAAATATGAGTATTGTTCTTTTTACATTCAATCTTTGATAATTATTTTTCATTTTATTACCTGTTGACAATAATTTGCAATCAATTTGTGATGATATTTATTGCAAATATAATTACATTTATAATGTGGTGAAGACAAAATACATGATAACAAAATTGAGATATTGAAGGTTAGACACATTGATGGTAAGTCTTGAAATATTTGTTGCCAAAATATATATCAAGGTTTAATTTTTTTGCCTTGGATGACAAATGTACAACACCGAATTGAAGTGGACAAATAGTTTTTGAATTTTCAAATACCCAATTATTTTTTACAAAAAAATCTTTTGCTTTTGCCGAAATACAGAGATAAGGGTCAAAATAAGGTAATGATACTATGTGGTGTAATGGATAGGCTCAATAAATTTTTAGCATCAATTTTGTCCCTAACTCGAAATCACAAAAAAACATACACTTTTCGATTATATTATTCAAAAAAAAAAGGTGCAAACTTATGTAAATTTGCACCTTCTAAAAATTTGTATAAGGGTACGCTTACTTTATTCCCAATGCAGCTAATGTCTCTAATGTCAGATCGCCATAAGCCAAAGATTTGCTTTTTTGAAAATCAGTTATAGACAAATTGGTGGCTTGGTCCAAAGTCCCATTTACTGTTAATGGATAACCTTGTGCTATCAATGCTGTTTGAATCTTATTTATAAGTGATTTTGATCTGTTTTTAGTACAAACAATATCCACTTCTTGTTGTCCTGCTTCACGACGTACAACTTTTACTTTTTCTATGCGTGTGTCATATTCAGTTGTCACATCTGGTCCTGACAAAGTGTAAAGATTCATCGTCACAGGTGGTACTTCTTCCATTTTGCTGACGTAACAGTCCAAGATATTGGGCTTGGTACAGTTTTTATCTCGACGTTTCACCATTTCAGTTCTACCTTCCATGATTGTAATTTTGGTCATTTTTACATTAAGGCCTGTAGTATCAGAACCTGTAAAGATATAATGGGTTTTTTCGGTGGTTTCAATGATTGGGTCAACCTGTAACATCGCTCTACAAATCTTAGAATTAGTGTTTTGCGCAGTAACAAGTCCTACGACGATGATGGTTAAAAATAAAGTAATGTGACTTCTCATTTTGTGTGTGTTTTGGAAAAATTAAATTTAGAAACAAAAGTAATATATTTTTTAAATATGCAAAATATAAATGTAAAAAAAATTATAATTCAGCACTTAACACAACATAAAAAAGTTAATGTATCAATTTTTCATCGTTATATTTGCCAGTCTTACTATATTTGCCATAAAATATTATTGTATGTATTTCAGTAAAAACCTTGATTGCCTTCTTTTTGGTATTACCTTGTTTATTTGCTCATGTAGCACTAAAAAGGAAGTAGTTTCTGTTGTCAAAACTCCAGAATTGCCTAAAAATTTCTCCACAGACTTTATTATAAATTACCGTATCGATAAGTCAGGTTTAAAAGATACATTTAATAATGCCATTAGCGAAGTATTCAAGGGCAATTTTGATTTGCCAGAATATGATGTCAAGCTGACCTTGTCCAAGCCTCGGCCTGCTTCTGTTGAGATCGAAGGCAAAAGTGTATTAGTAGTAGTGCCGATTACTGTTAATGTATTGAAAAAGACTTTTCTGGCCGACTTATCAGCAAAAGGAACTATTGAAATGAGCTTTGTAACTGATTTAGATATTGATAGCCTTTGGAATATGAAAACCACCACCAAATTAGGTTATCATCGATGGATCGAAAAACCCAAATTATCCATTGTTGGGCTTAATCTACCTATAGAGTCTATTTCTGATGCAGCAATCAATCGCAGCAAATCGATGATCGAGTCATCAATCGATGAATCAGTAAGAGAGAGCTTCACGTTGAAAGCTAAAATGAAGGAAACATTAGCCATTTTTGCAAATCCTATCCAAGTGAGCCCCGATCTTAATGCGTGGTTATCTATAAAACCAGAAAAATTTCAGATTAACAAGGTACTAAATTCGAAGATGGTTGCAAGCGGTAAAATTCACATCAATGCTTTGTCTTCCTTCACAACCTACAAACCAGCTCCTGCGCCACCACAAAACACATTGCCCAAGGTGTATTGGAATGAAAATCTTCCCGACAGTTCTGTTTTTAGAATTGTCTCAGATATAAAAATGGCCGATATTAATCCAATTTTGAAGGCAAATCTTGACGGGAAAACCTTTACAGAAGGCGATAAATCCATTACACTTAGTAATCTGATAACTAATTGTGATTATGAGTTTTTGCGAGTAGTAACTGATGTCGCTGGCACTGTAAATGGGCAACTTATCATATCAGGAAAACCCAAATACAATCACGATACCAATATGTTTTATATGGATAATATTGATATAAAGTTGAGAACAAAAAACGTTTTGCATAAGGCAGCAGCTTGGCTAGGAGAAGGGAAGATTAGACACGAATTGGAAAATAAAATGAAATTTTCGATTAATGAAACGTTGGCTACCGTACAGAAGAATATAGATACTCAATTAAAGAAGCTCAATAATGACTATAATCTGGAAATGAAAGTGGGTATAGGAAGTGCGGAAGTTGAAAAATTTGAACTCAAACCAGGACAAATCCTAGCGACATTAAAAACGAAGTTTTATCTTGATATGTTGATTCGTGATTTCAGATCGTTTAATAAATTTTAAATACGTTATAGCGCATACAAAAATCAATAATTGCTTATCATTATTTTAGCCCACGATTTTTCAATAAAGTTATGATGCGTTCTGCTTTTTGAAATCCATTTGTGGCAATATATAATTTGCCGTCGATCTTAGCGATTAGGGTAGGGAAGCCCTGGACTCCCATGCGTTGTGCTAGTTCAAATTCGGCATATGTATCCGCTTTGGTCTGATCATCTCTGTATTGTTTATGAAATTTTTCGGGATCAAGACCCATTTTTGCTGCCAGCTGGACATAAGTATCATCATCATTGGGCAACGCATTGTGATAATAAAATGAACTTTGCACAGCCTTGAAATACGCATACTGTTTGCTGACATCCATTTTACCTACAGTTACTACTGCACGACAAGCTGGCTCAGTATCGTACAATACTTCATCTTGTTCCAAGATCGCATAGTTAAATGGCTGATTAGTAGCTTTTTGTACTTCTTGCCAATGCCCTTTAAGGAAATCTTTAAGTTCGTTCATCTTTTCAGTGCCGCCAGCTCGCAGTCCTCCCATGACCATCTCAAAAGCTGTCCCAGGAAATGCTTCCTTAATTTTGTCCAATTCGGGGCTAAATCCATAACACCACGAACACATGGGATCACCTACATAGATTAATGTATCTTTTTGGGCTTGAACAGTATTCAACATAAAAACAGATATTATGAGTGTGATGAATGGCTGCATTGGTTATTATTTATAAATGAGATACTTCTCTCTTGTTTTTTTAAAAGATTCAATACCGTCTTTCCACGAAGCTCGAATATCTGCTTCAGATTTTCCATTTTCTATTAAATGGCGCAGGGCATCACTACCTGAGAGCTTGTCTATAAAGTTGTTATCCAAAAAATATTTTTCATTAATAGCCTTCATTTTTTGATGATACTTTATGATGTAACTTAGATCGATCTTTCCTTCATTTTTTAAAGTTTTTGTGTCTAATAAACTTAAGTCTTCACCTTGACACACAAGTCCTTTGTGTAAAGGATCTTTGGCACCTTCATTAGGCATAGGTGTGAATTGGAAATTTGATTTTAATTTAGGATGTCCTATCACTTGAAAAGGTTTGTTTGTACCTCTACCAATGCTCAAGGTCGTTCCTTCAAAAAAACAAAGTGAAGGATATAATATGATTGACTTCATATCCGGTAGATTTGGACTTGGTTTTACAGGCAATTCATAATAAGTCTGATGTGTATATTCCTTGCAGGAGATCACTGTGAGATCACATTTTACTTGATTGGCTAGCCATCCTTGCCCATTTATCATTTGTGCATATTCGCCGATCGTCATACCATATACAGTCGGTACAGGATGCATACCTACGAACGATCGGTAGTTTGGTTGTAAGATTTCCCCATCGATGTAGTGACCATTTGGATTAGGTCGGTCCAATACAATCAAGGGTATATTATTTTCTGCGCAAGCTTCCATCACATAATGCAAGGTCGAAATATAGGTGTAAAATCGTACACCTACATCTTGGATATCAAAAATGATGATGTCTATTCCAGCTAGATCTTCACTTAAAGGTTTTTTCTTTTTCCCGTAAAGGGAAATAATAGGCAAGCCTGTCGTTTTGTCTTTAGCATCTTTTACAACTTCACCAGCATCTGCATTACCACGAAATCCATGTTCTGGCGAAAAAACAGTTTTTATGGATACACCCAGTTTCAGTAACGAATCTACCAAATGCGTATTATTAATAATGCTAGTTTGATTTACTACCAATGCTACATTTTTATTTTTGAGTTTTGGTATATAGTCGGTTGTTCGCTGTGCACCTGTTATCACTGAGATTGTGCTATTGCTGCTTTGTTGAACGTGGTTTTTGTCTGATATTTGAGCTACTTTTGGTTGGCAAGAGGCCAGCATGAGCATTAAAATTATCTGGAATATCATTGGCATGACTTATAGAAATATTTATGTAAACAAAAACTACGTAATAAGGTTATCCTTTGATATCCAATAGTTTTAATTTTTCTCCCATACTATGTTCTATCGAGCGCTCTAGGCTATCAAATTGTGCATGCTCAAATCTGGTAACTACTCTATTTTCTGTAAAATAATAAACATCATCGCAAATATCCGTTATTGTAGATAATATATGCGAAGACAGGATCACGATCTTTTGTTGCGATTGTGTTTTGATAATATGTTTGATCACTTCATTGCTCTCCAGATCGACGCCATTGTACGGCTCATCGAGGATTATGATGGATTTTTGTAATGCAAAATGACCGGCAAAAGCCAGTTTTTTTCTCATACCAGTAGAATAATTGTCCACCAGTTCATTGAGTGGTAGATCCAAAGCTGAAGCAATCTGCACACTAAAAGTTAATTCATCATCACTATTGGCCACGATTTGCAGGTATTCTTTTCCTTTCATAAAGGGATAAAAGTATGGCTCTGCTGGCATAAAAGTAAGGTGCAATCGATCCAATTTTTGACCATTTAAAGTAATATTACCACCTTGATTTTGATAAATAGATGATAAAATTCTGAAAAGTGTGGTTTTTCCAACTCCATTTTTCCCAACTATACCCGAAATTTGTCCAGTTCGGAAAGTTGCATTTAGACCATCATAAATAATGTGTTGTCCAAAAGAAAATTTTAGATCAGTAATTTGTAGCATAAAGTGTTTTTAAATTGTTTTCTGCTTTTAAATATTTTAAAAATATAAAAGATGCAGTAATAATGGCGCCGCCAGGTAACACCATCAGCATCACGATGATTGTTTCTGAAATAGTGGGATAGCGTAATGCTCGCAAAGGTGTATATGCTGCATACTTGGCTGAGATCGCTAGGTACAGGGCCAGATAGGCACAAACCAATGCATAAGCAGCCACCAACCAATGTTCGGGATGAAACAAAATACTTATTATAAATGGTATCAAAACTATAATTGTCAATATTTTTGAATATGAAATCATCTTTTTCATTACAAATTTGGGTTCAAAATGAATCATTTCCATAGGCTCAAACGGAGTGAATACTGCAATGATGATGCTAATTATCAAAAATATCCAAATCAATAATACATTGATATGAAAAAAGGTAAATAAGCCTGAGAAACAAAACAAATAGGCTGACATTGGTGATTTTTCAGCCAGAAATTTGAGTTCAAAGTACTTTAATGGAATTAGGTGTATTTCTTTTTTTGTTGCTGAATCGACCCTTTCAGGGATAAAAGAAGTAATTAATGCAACGATAAATCCTGTCAAAAATATAAGAAGCACTGTATAATAATGTCCTTTTATCAAATGGAAAATGACAAATGGAGACATCAGCAAACTATTCTCTGCGAAGTAATAAAATATCAGTGAAGCTTTGTTTTCAAATATAGAATATAAAAAAGACTTATCTCTGCGGCTAATTGAAAGTATAACCAAAATAAAAAATTCTGCTCCTATCAGCCACCAGATATTTAACTTGAGTAGTGATTGTATGGCAGCAGCAGTCATGCCTGCTACGCATATGATGAATACGAGTATCAGTATAAAACCAACTGATTGTGTAAGTCTTTTTATTTGGTTTAATCTTAGTAAGATCAATTTGGCAATCTTTTTAACCATTAGATCCTGCTTCCATTTGATGTGGAGATCCAACCACTTTCGCCATAAATAGTTTCTATTTGCCACCAGCCAGAGATATGATCCTTATAACTTATCTTCGTTCCTACTGGCAATTTGGCTACTTGTGGACTTAGTGTGTCAGGACTGAGATAAATTGTTGTATTTTCCTTTGTGATAATAATGCCATCATTCTCGTAAATTACAGAATGCCTATAACTGCCAATAAAAAATGTCATTAGAAGCAAAAATACTAACCCACCAATTTGCCATTTAGTATTCTGTTTGATTTTGTCAAATTGAAAATTTCTATATGAAAGCAGACCTATTAAACAAAAAATGCCAAATTGCACGAAAATTA
Organism: uncultured Saprospiraceae bacterium; assembly: GCA_937952155.1. Lineage (GTDB taxonomy): Bacteria > Bacteroidota > Bacteroidia > Chitinophagales > Saprospiraceae > OLB9. The sequence continues at coordinate 2,372 of CALFYH010000364.1, read as the reverse complement.
TAAGTTGCAAGGTAAAGAAACCAGTAACTTTTTTTGCAAAAGAGATGATAGCGGGTTGATCCGCTGTTTGGTCATCGAGATTGTTTTTTGACCGTATTTGGTCGAGATGCTGTTTTAGTTTTGAATCATTTGGATTGAATTTTAAAGCTTTTTCTAAATACAAAATAGCATCGGCATCTGCATTTGTAGAGATTGCAGCATAAGCCATATTTCTAAACATGCTTTCTCCACCATAGCCTTGTTGTTCGATCATCTTATACATTTGGAGCGCAGTGGTAAAATCTTTTTGATCCAATGCCTTATTTGCTTTTTCAAGCATTTCATGGTTCTGTTTGCCAATAAGATTAAATGGAATGAGAAAAAAAATATTTAAACTTAAAATGCAAAACAAATTTAATAAATTGTACTTATTTCTTATATGTATCATATAGATAATTAATGAATAGTCATAGAAATATAATGCAATAAAAGATTAATTCAGTACTGATTTTACACCAAATTGGAGCGATGATGTATGAATTTTATCTTTATTCGGACCAATGCCAAGATCACTACTTAGAATATGTCTCTGATAAGAAGGCTGTACATATAATGATACTTTCTTTGAAATATTTTTTTCAATCCCAAAACCAAATCCTACAGAAGCAAAATAGTTTTCTGAGAATGATTCGCCCGATAGTAGGCCATCGATAAATGGTTTTTGGTCAAATCTTGGCTCACTTCTCGAAATATTTTCTAGTGCAGGTCTGCCCTGAATTCTTTCTTCTTTTATTTCATAATCAGCATTCATCACCAAGTTTAATGCCGCGCCAACCATTACATAACTTCTCCATGTTGGATGGTCGATAAAATGATACTTTAGATTAAGTGGTATGGTCGCTATATCGTATGATATTTTGTTTAGACTTATTTCAGAATATGAGTTTTCTTGTTGACCAAAAGCTTCACTAAAAATGTCAGGTTGATATTCTCTTTTTGCATAACCTAAGCCGGTTTCAAGTTCTAGGTTATTAATTTTTTTTGAAACATTGATTCCATATGAATTATTGAGTGCCTCTTTGTTGTATGATGCTCTTGAATAAATTTTGTCAAACGGTGTATTGATTAGGTTGATGTCTCCCGATGCATACATCGACATTGCTATGACTGGTTTTGCAGGTGGATTGCTCCTGTACATAGGAAATATCTTTGCATATTCAGATTCAAGACTGGCACTTTCTGTAAGTGGTAAATACGGTGATTGCGGCATTGGCTGCCTTATACTTGTTTGGGTAAAATTTTGAATTTCGGCTGATTCTTTATCTTTTAATTGGTTTATAAAATCAGCTACATGTATGTCTTTATTGTTTTTAGTGTCAATCTCTACTACATCAGTTTCAACCGCACTATTTGTGCCTAAAACAATATTAAGATTATTTTCGGTTGTCCAACGCTCATTTTGATCAGAATATGGAAAATTCCTACCTTGAGATGTACTAGCCTTATTTGGAATTTTGGAATCAAGTTTAAGATTTGAATCGATATATTGGGACTTTTCAATATGCTTATTCTGTTTATCCTGAGCTTTGTATGACGAATTTTGTGTCTCCAAAGCATATTCTAAAGAGTCATTTATCTTGTTTTCTTCAAGCCATTCATTCCAGTTCGCAAACGTAAAGACCAATAATAAAATAGCTGCTATTTCCATTATCTTCGAAGAAATGACATTTGCCAGCCGCTCATCCCTAAGTGCTAGTCTGGCTTTCATCAACTTCCAATGATCTGCATTATAAGTTGAAGTAATTTGTTGAAGATTGTGCTTAATTATTTGGTCGAAGTGCGCATCTTCACCATCATCATTACTTCCAACATCATTAAAATCAGGATTATTGGATTCGAATAATGACCAAGCATCCTCTTGCAATGGCTCAAGAGGAATATTTTCTAATTTTTGTTTTATTAGTTGGTCGAAATTATCTTCCTTCATCTCAAATCTGAATCCGCTGCCAATAAAATATTTTTTAATTTTGTTCTTGCTTTCACAAGGTTTGATCTGCAGGTACTTTCATTGATATTCAGCATTTCAGCTATTTCCTTGTGTGAATATCCTTCTATTACGTGCAAATTAAATACAGAACGATAAGAATGAGGTAATTGCTGCAAGGCTTTTAAAATTTCTTCAGAGCTTATGGTAGAAATTGCATCAGGAATGCCGGTAGTTATATAATTTGCCTCGTTTAGATCTTCAGATTTGCGTTTCAAATCTCGTCGATAGAAATCGATAGCTGTGTTGATTACAATTTTTCTAATCCAGGCGGCAATGGAAGTACCGGATTGGTACTTGTGGAGATTCCTGAATATCTTAATGAAACTTTCATGTAAAATGTCCAAAG
>CALFYH010000363.1 GCA_937952155.1 uncultured Saprospiraceae bacterium | reverse complement strand
GGATGAGGATTGTCTTTTTATTTATCTTACCTTTTGCCTCAAGAATCCTTATGATGTCTATATCAAATGAAGATGATGTCTCCAAATGTACTGTATGCTCCAGCGCTTCTTCTATCACATGCGAAAAGTGACAACACTTGGTACAATAGCAATAATGGTACTCACCTTTATAATTATTAGCCTTAATGGCCTTATTGAAAAAATTTTTTGCTTTTTTGATTTGATCGCCTATTCTCGGTAGATATGTAAGACGAAAAGGTGTCCCATATTTTTCTATCAAGTACATTAGCGAAATGCCGTGAAAGGTAAGGCTACCTTGATTTAGGTCGAAGCCTTCCTGCGGAAAATAATATGTTTGGTTAATGAGTTGGAAATACGTGTTCTTCATTTAAGGGCATAAAGTGGATTTTGATTAAAAACAATCACAAAGAAACAATAATTACTCCTATAAAACACGGAAAACAACCAATTATTATATTTCAATTTCAAATCAAAATACAGCTACTGGTCTGTTTATTCGAGAAGTGGCAACTTTTAAATGCAATTTTTTTATTTTAGCCCCAACATCAGTATAAATAAACACAAGATTTTATCTGATTTATTACATATGTTTCATGTATACTTCGGTTTACCTTTCTGCAATAATGTTGCTAAATTTCATCCTTTGCGACACCCAAGCCAAACAGTGCATAATCATAAATCACTGGATCATTTGGATTCATATTTCTTAGGTGCGCAGTTACTTCTTCTACTGCCTTCCAATCCCGTTGTTTTCTAGTCAATAAGCCAAATTGCCTAGCATATTTCTCCACATGAACATCCAAGGGTATCATCAATTCTGACATCGGTATTTGATTCCAAATTCCAAAATCGACTCCTTTTTCATCACGGCGCACCATCCATCTCAAGTACATATTAAGGCGTTTGCAAGTAGAATTTTTTGCTGGTGTAGCCAAATGTTTTCGGCTGCGCATTGGAAAATCTTGATTTTTAAAAACAAGATTGTGAAAACCAGTTAATGCTTGCTCTTGATTATAAGCTGAATTTCTAGATGGTAAAAAAGCTGTTTCAAGGCTCTCATTTTCTTTGTAATATTTGGTCAAAAAATCTATAAAAACCAAGAGATCTGTACTCTGGAATGTACGATGTTTGAATGATATTAGTGATTTAAGATCTGATTCTTGATGATTGACAATAAAATCATATGGCTTATCGCCAAAAAGCGACATTAGTTCTGATGCCTTATTAATGATGGTTTTGCGATTGCCCCAAGCAAGTATAGCACTAAAAAATCCCGCAATTTCGATGTCTTGTTTTAATGTATACCGATGTGGAATGCTGATGGGATCCAAGTCAATAAAATCCAGTCTATTTACTTTATCAACTAAAGTATCAAGATAATCTTTGAGCCAAACCAATCGATCTGGCGATAAAGGTTTCATGATTTGACGTTACTTGAGCGTTTGTTTGATTTCGATGATTTCATAACCTTCGATTATATCGCCTGTTTTGATATCATTATAATTCTTAATGGTAATACCACACTCAAATCCACCTTTGACTTCTTTCGCGTCTTCCTTAAACCTCTTAAGAGAAGACAATTCGCCATGCGCGCCTTCTTTTACTGGGAAGATTACAATGCCATCTCTGATTACTCTTACATGTGTATTTCTGGTGATCTTACCTTCAGTCACATAACATCCAGCAATAGTACCTATCTTAGACATGGTATATGTTTCGCGGACTTCGACCTGAGCAACGATTTTCTCTTCTTTGGTCGGCTCTAGCATACCTTCCATTGCAGACTTAATCTCCTCAATGGCTTCGTAAATAATCGAGTATGTCTTGATCTGTACGCCTTCTCTCTCTGCGAGATTTCTTGCATTTGCTGAAGGACGAACTTGGAATCCTATGATGATCGCATCAGAAGCTGATGCCAGTAATACGTCTGATTCGGCAATAGCACCTACGGCTTTGTGAATAACATTTACTTGGATGGTTTCTACAGAAAGTTTTATCAATGAGTCTGATAGTGCTTCGATAGATCCATCCACATCACCTTTCACAATCAAATTAAGTTCCTTAAACGTACCCAAAGCAAGACGACGACCTATCTCATCGAGAGAAATACGCTTACTCGCTCGATTGGATTGTTCTCGTTCGATTTGTGCACGCTTAGCTGCTAATTGTCTTGCCTCTTGGTCGGTATCCATCACCTTAAACTTCTCACCAGCCTGTGGTGCACCACTAAGTCCGAGAATCAATGTAGGAGTAGAAGGACCTGCTTTTTTGACTTTTTTGCCATGTTCGTTAAACATCGCTTTGATCTTTCCTGAATATGGTCCTGCTACAAGAGAATCTCCTATTTCTACACTTCCGTTCTGAACAAGGATTTTGGTCACATAACCTTTTCCTTTATCGAGTGAGGCTTCAATAACAGTACCTACACCTTGTCTGTCTGGATTTGCTTTTAGATCCAAGACTTCGGCTTCAAGGAGAATTTTTTCTAGCAATTTATCTACATGAAGACCTTGTTTAGCCGATATGTCTTGTGACTGATATGTTCCTCCCCAATCTTCAACCAACAAATTCATTGCAGCTAATTCTTGCTTTATACGTTCAGGATCAGCGCCTGGTTTATCTATTTTATTTATAGCAAATACCATAGGAACACCTGCAGCTTGCGAGTGACTTATGGCTTCCTTGGTCTGTGGCATCAAGTGGTCGTCTGCTGCAATGATAATCACGGCAACGTCAGTCACTTTTGCACCTCTGGCTCTCATCGCCGTAAACGCTTCGTGACCTGGTGTATCCAAGAATGTTATCTTTTTCTGGTCTGGTCCAACTTTTACCTCATAAGCTCCGATGTGCTGTGTGATACCGCCGGCTTCACCGCTTGCTACGTTAGCAGATCTGATGTAGTCAAGAAGGGAAGTCTTACCATGGTCAACGTGACCCATTACTGTGACAATTGGCGCTCTTGGGCTTAAATCATCTTCGGAGTCGACCACAATGTCTTCTTCTTCCACATCATCTTCAGCACTTATGAACTCTACTTCATGTCCAAATTCTCCAGCCACTAATTCTATAATCTCAGCGTCTAGACGTTGATTTATTGAAACAATGATACCTAAACTCAAACATGTGGTAATCACTTGAGAAACAGGAACATCGAGCAATCCAGCAAGTTCTGAAACAGATACAAACTCTGTTAATTTGAGTTTAGTTTCTACATTCTCATTATCTAGTTGTTCTTGCTTTTCACGTTTTATATCTCTATTATCACGTCTTATTTTTTGTCGTTTGTTTTTACCTCCGACATTGAGACGTGCCATAGTGGCTTTGATTTTATCATCGATTTCCTTTTGGGAAACTTCTTTTATTTCTGGTTGAGTTGGTTTAGGTTTGTTACCTCCACCTTGTCTTGTGCTTTCATTAGCCGCTTTTGGATCACTAACAGGTCCACCAGTATTTAATTTTTTACGTTTTCTCTTTCTCTTTTGAGCATCAGATGCAGTTCCACCTTGTTGATTTCCATCACTTTTTGCTGGTTGTCCAGGCTGTGGTTTAGATTTATCTGTAGGCTTTGGTTTGGTAGAGCTATCCAGTTTGCTGGTATCTATCTTACCCATGATTTTAAGGCCTTTCAGCTGTGGAGTCTTCGCCCTGTGCATGATTTCTTCATCAGGTGCTCCTGTTTTTACAGGTTCTTTGACTTCTCGTTCAGGCTGAACTTCCACCACCTTTTCTGGTTTTGGAGCTATTTCCTCTTTAGGTTCGGCTATCTTTATTTCTTCTTTTTCAACAATTGGTGGTTGTGGTTTCACTTGATTTGCCGCAGGTTTGGGTTTATCAAGATCAATTTTACCCAAAACTTTTAATTTTGGCAACTCCGTTTTTGTCGTGAATATTTCAGTTTCCTCTGTTGGTTCTTTGACCGCTTCTTTGACTGATTCTACTGGTGCCTCTGCTTCTTTGACTTCCTTGACTTCCACCTCTGGAGTCTTTGGTTTTTCGACTTCAGGTGCTGGAACAGATGCTACAGGTGCAGGTTTGTCCAGATCTAGTTTAGGAATAGTAAATAGAGGTTTAGGTGCAGGTTTTTCTTCTGCATGAGGCTTGTTATCATCCTTGAGCCCAGGTCTAGAACCTATGACTATCTGATCAGCTTTCTCTTTTTCTGCCATCGAAGATCTGAACTCTTTCAATAGAGCATCGTGCATCTCATCCGAGACCATCGATGTTGGCTTGTTTTCGATAACGTGACCTTTAGATGCAAGGAAATCTACGATCGTTGCAAGACCTACATTCAGTTCTTTTGCGATTTTTACTAATCTTTCTGCCATCAGCGACTTAAAATATTTAAAAAAATGACTATTCGTCTTCAAACTCAGAAGCTAAGATCTTCAACACTTCATCCACTGTCTCTTCTTCTAGATCAGACCTCCTGATGAGCTCCTCCCTATTCAATGCAAGGACACTCTTGGCTGTATCACAACCTATATTTTTTAGGGTTTCTATCACCCAGTCTTCTATTTCATCTGCAAATTCATCTAGATCCACATCATCTATTTCTTGCTCTTCATTATCTCTATATACATCTATTTCGTATCCTGTCAATTTACTTGCCAATTTGATATTGCTTCCGCCTTTACCAATCGCCAATGATACCTGGTCTGGTTTTAGAAAAACGGATGCTCTCATGGTATTTTCATCAAGATTGATACTTGTCACTTTAGCCGGTGTTAAGGATCTTTGGATGAAAAGTGATGAGTTATTCGTATAATTGACAATATCAATGTTTTCATTTTTTAATTCACGGACTATACCATGAATCCTAGAGCCTTTCATACCTACACAAGCACCTACAGGGTCTATTCTGTCATCATACGATTCTACCGCAACTTTTGCTCTTTCGCCAGGCATTCTCACGATCTTTTTGATTGTGATCAAACCATCCTCGATCTCAGGTACTTCCTGCTCCAATAATTTTTCCAAAAAGCCATTATCAGTTCTAGAAAGCATAACCATAGGTGTACCATTGCGCATTTCGACACGCTTGATGATACCTCTTACCATATCTCCTTTACGGAAAAAGTCTCCTTTTATCATTTCAAGTCTAGGCAATACGATTTCATTTTGAGTCGCATCATCTAACACAAGCACTTCTTTCTTCAATATCTGACTCACTTCACCTACTACAAGATCGCCTACTCTATCCATATATCGCTTATATACATCATCCTTTTCGAGATCCATGATCCTAGAAATAAGGGTTTGTCTGGCTGCCATGATAGACCTCCGACCAAAATCTTCTAATGTAAGCTGCTCGTAACATTCCTCTCCTACTTCATATGCTTCGTCTATTGCTTTAGCTTCTGTATAAGAAATTTGACTCAACTCGTCTGTGACTTCTCCATCTGGAACAGTCATACGCACACGCCACATTTCAAGGTCTCCGTTAGTATTAACTATGACATCAAAATTATCATCAGACCCATATTTTTTTCTGATAAGTGTTCGGAATACATCTTCCAAAACCCTTACCATCGTAGGTCTGTCTATATTTTTACCTTCTTTAAATTCTGAAAAGGAATCTACTAAATTCATAAATTAAAACTTATTTTAATTTTTGACTCAATTATATCTTCAAATTTTATTTCGTCTGTCACAATGACTTTTTTATTTTTTTTACCTTCTTTTACTTTCATCTCATACTCCACAAATATCAAATTATCTTCTACTTTCCTCAAAACACCTTTAGTATTTTTATCTTCACTATGTTTGATATCAATAATCCTACCAATGTTTTTGGGATACTGTCTCAATAGTTTCAGCGGACTGCCAACACCTGCAGAAGAAACTTCCAAAGTATAGTTTTCGCCAAAAGCTTTGTTTTCATCAAACACAGCTTCTAACCATCTGCTCAGTTTTTGACAGGTCAGAAAACTAATCGCACCATCACTGTCTAGAAAAACTTCGATCTTATTGTTTTTAACCTTAATTTCGATAAGAAAAGTATCTGCGAACTCAAGCTCTGCAAGTCCTTTTTCTACTAATTTTTCTATATCTGAATTAAGCATAAATCAACGTATAATAAAAAAGGGAACCCAATGTCCCCTTTCACTTCCTACAATTGTGGCGCAAATATAGGAAGAATATTTTTATTTTGATTGTAATAGTGAAGTTATTTTTAGTTTAGGTTAGATTTATTAATTGTAATGTATTTTCCTGACCACAAATAAAAGTAAATCCTTATTTTCTTGCTACTTTTGTGGCCTTAACTTAAAAATCAAATTCAATAGTGGCCAAATCCATTTCTCTAAAATCATCTGACAATATCCGAATACTTTCGGCAGCCATGGTAGAAAAAGCTGCTTCCGGTCACCCTGGTGGTGCTATGGGAGGCGCTGATTTCATTCATATTCTGTATAGTGAATTTTTAAATTTTGATCCTGATGACGCCACTTGGCCGTTTAGAGACCGCTTTTTTCTTGATCCAGGTCACATGTCCGCGATGCTTTATGCTCAGTTGACAATGTGTGGATTTCTTCACATGGACGATCTTAAATCTTTTCGACAGTGGGATAGTCTTACGGCTGGACATCCTGAAGTAAATTTTAAAATCGGCATCGAAAATACTTCGGGTCCATTAGGTTTAGGTCATGCTTTTGGAGCTGGAGCCGCTATTGCAGAGCGATTTTTAGCCACAAGGTTTGGCGAATGGATGCAACATCATACCTATATTTATATCTCTGATGGCGGTATTCAGGAAGAAATATCCCAAGGAGTGGGACGTATCGCTGGTTATCTAGGCTTGGGCAATATCATTATGTTTTATGATGCAAATGATGTGCAATTGTCCACCAAGGTAGGCGAAGTAACTTCAGAAGATACCAAAATGAAATATGAAAGTTGGCACTGGCATGTCATAGAAATAGATGGTAATGACGAAAACCAAATCAGAGCGGCCATAAAAACTTGCCAAGCCCAAACCGATAATCCTTCACTAATCATAGGTAGGACGATCATGGGCAAAGGTGCTGTAAAAGCTGATGGCTCATCACATGAAGGTGAAGTAGAAACCCATGGAAAACCTTTAGGTAAATCAAAAGCATCATATCCCGAAACAATTAAAAACTTAGGTGGTGACCCTGAAAATCCATTTGTGATCTTCCCAGAAGTTGCTGCCTATTATGCTGAAATCCTAAACGAAAAAAGAAAAAGTGTCGCTGCAAAAAGAGCAGTATATTCTGAATGGCAAATTGCACATCCTGAAAAGGCAAAGCTCTTGGACCAATACCTTTCGGGAAAATTGCCAAAACTAAATCTCGCTTCTGTACAGCTTGCCGAAAATGATGCGACCCGCAATGCTTCTTCAAAAGTACTAGGATATCTTGCAGAAAATGTAGGCAATATGATCGTCTCATCTGCGGATCTATCTAATAGTGATATGACAGATGGCTTTCTCAAAAAATCAAAAGCCTTTACACATCATGATTTTTCTGGTGCATTCCTACAGGCTGGCGTTTCTGAACTGACGATGGCAGCTCTTTGTACAGGAATGGCTTTGCATGGTGGCGTGATCCCAGTATGTGCTACTTTTTTTGCATTCTCAGATTATATGAAACCAGTATTGAGAGTGGCGGCATTGATGGAGCAACCAGTAAAATTTATTTGGACACATGATGCTTTCAGAGTCGGCGAAGATGGTCCGACGCATCAGCCTATAGAACAAGAAGCTCAACTGAGACTGCTCGAAAAGCTCAAAAACCATTCCGGCAAGGCATCATTTGTAGCATGGAGACCTGCAGATAGTGCAGAGACAGTAAGTGCTTGGGACGTTATGCTTAATACTACCGACAGACCATCAGGTATCATTTTATCAAGGCAAAATATCAAAGATATCCCAGATGCAAATGGTAATAGACTTGCTACTTCTAGTCAATTGTCCAAAGGTGCCTATACTGTCTATGAAACCAGTGATGATGCGGATATCATCTTATTGGCTAATGGTTCGGAAGTCGCAACACTTATCGAAGCAGCACCTGTATTAGAACAAAAGCATAAACTGAGAGTTCGAGTTGTATCTGTTCCATCAGAAGGTGTATTCAGAGCACAAGACAAACATTATCAGCATAGTATCTTACCAAAAGATGTGCCTGTATTTGGGCTTACAGCTGGACTTCCTGTGACACTAGAAGGATTGATTCGCGACAATGGCCGTGTTTTTGGTTTGTCTCATTTTGGATATTCGGCACCATATCCTGTTTTAGATGTCAAGTTTGGGTTTACTGCCGAAAATGTTGTAAATCAAGTTATTGAATTATTAAAAACGGTATAAAACTAAATTTATACTAACTTTTCTGACAGCATATTTTTGACGCTAGCATACCATTCTTCTGAAAGTATGCTCAATATTATACTATCTCTCCTAGTGCCATTAGCTTTATATCCATTGCTACGCAATATGCCTTCTATGGTACAACCAATACTGGTCATAGCTGCTATACTTCTTTTATTATCATTATCAGCTCTAAATTCTACTCTCCGGACTTTCAAAACTTCGAAGGCAAATTCCAACATTAGATACTTGCAATGTTTATTCAGTCCAATACCTTGAAAATCCTTGCCATACCATGTAAAACCCAACTGCACATTATCAGCAGATGGCTGAATATCATAAAATCTTGTACTGCCTGCATATTTCCCTTGTCTTTTGTCAAAAACAATAAATGCATACTCTTTACCTTCATTACGGGCTCGCATGGCTTGGTTTATATATGATTCCATACCACTATCAGCAGCAGAGATCAAAGAAAATCTCCATAATTCTGGTTCGCTAGCTGCAAAAGGTTCAAGATATTCGATATCACTAAGTACCAAAGGCCTTAATAAGACCGCATGGTTTTCAAGTATATATTCTTGATCTGCTTGAAATGTCATGCTTTAAATCCTGCTTTGGCGCTTATTTCTAACATGGTGTCTATACATTTTCTACCTTTTTCGATGACCCAATCTTCCAATAAAATCTCTGGCAATTCGTACTTCATACTCAGATACAATTTCTCTAAAGTATTAAGCCTCATAAAAGGACATTCGTTGCAAGCACAATTATTTTCTGGTGGTGCAGGTATAAATGTTTTGTCTGGAGACGCTATTTCCATCTGGTGTATTATTCCAGCTTCAGTACCAACTATAAAAGTACAAGCTTCATCTTGCTGGGTAAATTTGAGCATTTGTGAAGTAGAACCAATAAAATCAGCCATTGCCAAAATATGTTCTTCGCATTCTGGATGGGCAATAAATTTTGCGTCAGGATATCGGACCTTTAACTTGGTTATTTTTTCATTTGAGAATATCTCATGTACCATACATGCGCCATCCCAAAGTACCATATCTCTACCTGTCTTTTTGACCAGATAGGCACCAAGATTTTTGTCGGGTGCAAAGATGATACCTTTATCCTTTGGTATGCTATTGATTACCACTTCAGCATTTGATGAAGTGCAACAGATATCCGTTAGCGTCTTAAGCTCGGCTGTACAATTGATATAGCTTACGACGACATGATCTGGATATTTTTCTTTAAATTTTGCAAATATAGGCGCAGGACAACTATCTGCAAGTGAACAACCTGCTTTGAGATCTGGCAACACTACTTTTTTGTTTGGGTTCAACATTTTGGCTGTCTCTGCCATGAAATGTACACCTGCAAATACGATCATATCCGCATCGGTACTTTCGGCTTTTTGTGACAATCCCAAACTATCACCTATATAATCAGCCACATCCTGGATCTCTGATTCCTGATAATAATGCGCCAAAATGATGGCATTTTTCTCCTTTTTCAATTTTTGAATTTCGGCAACAAGATCGAGTGTCGGATCTACTTCAATATCTAAATATCCATTAGTAATAAGATTCTTTTTGGCTTTGTCCATTACTTGTGTCATGATGTGATATTGTGTGTATTTATTAAAAAAATAATTATTGTTCTGAATCTATATCTTCTATTATTGGCCATTCCAATGTAGCAGAAACAGCATAATGATCGGAAAAATGATCCTTAATAAGTTCATATGATGCTACTTCCAAGGCTTTATCAGCAAAGATATAATCAATCCTCAAAAGCGGAATTCGTCCAGCATAGGTCGTGCCAATACCTGATCCTCTTTCGCGAAATGCATCATTGCCCAATGTCGAAAATACCTGATAAGTATATGACTGTGGTGGATCATTCAGGTCTCCTCCCAATATAATTTTATGCGGACTTTTTTTGACATGAGCTGCGATTTTTTCGGCTTGTCGGCTACGTTGAAGATGCTTATTCCTAAATTTTCGAAGTATGCCTTTGATGTCGTACCAAGCTTGTTTTTGATTTATTTCCTTTTGATTTGCCAGTTTCTCTGTATCAGCCGAGATCTGATTTGATTGCAAATGAAAACTATACACACGCAACGTATCGCCATGTATTTTTATATCGCCCCATAGACAAGAATTGGTCTTAGTGCCAAAATCGACTTCACCTTTTTTTATAATTGGGTATTTTGACAAGATTACTGCGCCTTTCTCTTTATAATACAAATGGTGGTCAGGAAATGTTTTTTTCAAAATATCATACGCATAGTCCCCTACTTCTTGAATACAAAAAATTTCGGTTTCTTTATAATTTTCCAAAAACTCAATAAAGGTCTCTTTCTTCTTATCTCTGTTCTTCTTATTCTTATCGTATCCAAAGTAAGCATTACTAATATTGTAGGTAATGACTGAAACCGTTTCACCCTGAGTTTCGGGTTTTTGAGCATTAAAAGAAATGAAACCTTTTACTTGATTCCAACCTAATAAAATACACAGAATTGATGCTATTGAATATTTGGGTTTTTTGAATAACCAATAAACAATAAAAAGTACATTGATAATTAACAAGACTGGATAAAAAAGGCCAAAAAAAGCTATAGTCCAAGTTAATTCTGGATCAATCTTTGGGGCAAGATATGCCAGAAAGGTAGCCAAAATGACTCCAAAATTGATGAGCAATATGGTCCTGTCAAACAGTTTCACTTTTTAATTTTTACTTGCCTGATAAAGTACTTCTTTCTCTTCGTCCGTCAAACTGTCATATCCTTTTTGCTTTATTTTATCCAAAATTTCATCAACTCGTACCGAAATATCAGATTTGGTACTTGAATTTTTTGCTTGTTTTTGTGTTAATTCTGGTGATCGGTGGGCAACTTTTAGTACTGTTTTTGTGTGTTTTTGTTTTTTATTACCGTTCATTAATCTGTCTCCCACATTATTAAAAGGTGCTGCAATATCGGTTCCTTTCCGTAAGAGATATACAAATAATATTCCAAAAAAACATCCACCCAAGTGGGCAAAATGACCTCCAGAATTGATATTGCCCTGAGTACCGATGATGTCAATAAAAAGTATAAAAAGACCAATAAACTTAATCCGAACTTCTCCCAAAAATAAAAGATGAATCATGTAGTCAGGAGCAGTAGTTACGGCAGTAAATAGAATCGCTAATGTAGCAGCTGATGCACCTAATGCATAAGCGCCAATACCTGAAAAAGCATTGTAAGAAAGCAAATAAAACATAGCACCTACTATTCCACCCAAAATATAAACTGGAAGGATTTTCTTGTCACCAAGAAGATCTCCGGCAATATTCCCAAACCAATACAAGGTAATCATATTTCCCGACAGATGCCAGATACCATTATGCAAAAACATATGGGTAATGATGGTCCATGGCCTGTAAATCAATACATTCAAATCTCCTGGTAAAGCTAAATATGGCAAAATATTGGCATTGTATCCTTCTGGAAAAAAAGCATTAATCAATGCAGTCAATACAAATACACCGACATTGATAATAACCAATTTTATTACCATGTTGCCATAATCAAAATTTGATTTAATATCCGCTGCTATAGATCTGAACATAACATCAATCTAAAATTATTACAATTAAGTATATTAACGAAGATTTGCCATTTTCCAATATTGAATCAAAAGAAATCCCATAATAGCGCCACCAACATGCGCAAAGTGACCAATACCTTGTTCTAAACCACCAAAACCACTGATGACTCCAATAATAATGAGACCCATAGCCATATATTTGGCCTTAATGGGAATTGGTGGAAACAGTAACATCAACTCTAAATTTGGATACATTGTGGCAAATGCTGCCAATACTCCATAAACTGCTCCTGATGCACCTACTATAATACCTGGTGATAATAACATTTGTGCTAATGATGCCACAAAACCACATGACAGATACAGGATCAAAAAACGTTTAGGTCCCAATGATGATTCTACATACGGCCCAAGGAAGTAAAGTCCCAACATATTAAACAAGAGATGTTTTTCGTCTCCATGCATAAACATGTGAGTTATGATCTGTATTGGTTCAAATTTGTAAATAATACCACCATCTGCAAATTCGAGACCGGGATTTACCAACATAAAAAATCTGTCTATCCCTGGCACTGGAATCAAATATCTGACCGCAAAAAATACGATGACATTAATAATCATCAAATTCTTCACTACATCAGTCACTCTATGCATCATTTCCTAAATATTTACTGATTAAAACGCTTACCAAGCTCATCATGTTCTATAATAATATAACATTTCTTACCGGAAGGACTTTTTTGTGGAAGCTGACAACCAAACAATAGGTCGATGATGGCTTTCATTTCTTGTTTTTCCATGCCATATCCTCGTTTTATACCGGCAGAGATAGCCATAGATCTTGCCAAATTCTCTTCAATTCCAAGTTCAAATTCCAGATTGCCAATATATTGACTTATCAATTTATCAATGATCTCATCCAAAGAAATATTTACATCCAGCCCTGAAGGTGTGCCATGTACAATAAAACTATGATGGCCAAATTCTTCAATATCAAAACCAAGACGCTTCACTTTGTCCAAAATACTTTTTAGCACATCACTTTTTGATGGATCTAACTCCACCGTGCGTGGGAAAAGTTCTTTTTGGGTCAGGTACTCGCCATTTTTTAATATTTCCAGATATTGTTCATAAAGGATTCGTTCGTGTGCAGCTTGCTGATCTATTATCATCATCCCAGTTTTGACCTGATAAATGATATAGGTTTTATGCAATTGATAAGGCTCTACAGATACAAAATTCTTGAATTCTTTATCTTCGTCACCAGATAGTGCATACGCCTCGTTTTCTAGGGTCTTTACCTGATTTTCTTGATGGTCATCACTTTTATGGGAAATATTTTCCATTCCAAAATAGATGTCTTCCCAATTTTTTACGCTTGTTTTATCCAGTCGGTGTGATGGTGAATTGGGCTGCTGTTTGAATTTTTCACCGGTATTGATTGCTTGATCTTGTTGGATATTAGCTGAACCTTTGAAGTTGCTGAAAAAATTTTGGTCTGTATTGAAGTCCAGCATCGGACTAAGGCTGTACTGGCCAAGACTGTGCTTCAGGCTTACTCTTAAGTAATTGTAAATCAAGCGCTCATCTTCAAATTTTATCTCAGTTTTGGTCGGATGAACATTTATATCGATAGTAGCTGGATCGATTTCCAAAAATAAAAAATATGGTGTGTACATATCCTTTGGCAACAAATCTTCATATGCTGCTCTGATGGCATGATTTAGATAATTGCTTTTTATAAATCTTTTATTTACAAAGATAAATTGTTCACCTTGAGTTTTTTTTGCTGTATCTGGTTTGCCGATAAATCCCGCAAACGACGCTGCCTCTGTTTCCTGATTTATGGGTATCAGTTTTTCGTTCATTTGCTTGCCCATCACACCTAAAATTCGTTGTTTTAGATTGGACTTAGGCAAATGATATACTTCATTACCATTGTGATGTAAAGTAAAAAAAATATCTGTATTGGCAAGGCTGACTCTGTGGAATTCATCCATGATATGCTTGAGTTCAACTGGATCAGACTTGAGAAATTTCCTTCTGGCAGGTACATTATAAAACAAGTTTTTTACAGTGATATTTGTACCAGGCATTGCTTGTACTTTCTCCTGTTTGGTAAGCATTGATCCTTCCATTTGGATTTTGGTTGCCGTGTCTTCATGCGCTTGCCTTGTCGTCAATTCTACATGCGCAATGGCGGCAATGGAAGCCAAAGCTTCGCCTCTGAAACCCATAGTTTTGATACAAAATAAGTCGTTTGCAGATTTTATTTTGGATGTTGCATGTCTTTCAAATGCCATTCTTGCATCAGTTTCTGACATGCCTTTTCCATCATCTATGACCTGAATACTGGTTTTTCCAGCATCTTTAATGATTAGTTTTATTTGTGTAGCACCAGCATCGACTGCATTTTCTAGCAACTCCTTGATGACAGAAGCTGGTCGTTGGATGACCTCGCCTGCAGCAATTTGATTAGCTATGCTATCTGGTAATAGTTGGATAATATCTGGCATAATTGCAGATGATACTACTTAGAAAAAGCTTCTATCAATGTAATAATTTTATTGGAGCTCATGAGGATATAACAGGCAAATCCCAATACCATAATTATCATGATCAATCTCAAATTGGATTGTTTTTTGGCTTTAGACATGGCAGAGACATCACCATTATACTTCATCCGAATACCCGATCGAATGCGGCTTTTTCGATTTTCAAGGTCATTTTCAGGGC
>CALFYH010000362.1 GCA_937952155.1 uncultured Saprospiraceae bacterium | reverse complement strand
GCCTAAGCAAATTTACGCCATTGAAAAATAGTCCAGTTTATAGGGAGGCAGTGCAATCGACTCCACTGATTGGAATGGATCAACATTTGTTGACACTAAGTTTGAATTTGATACTTTGCTAAATCAATGTACTTTTAATCAATGTTTGATGACCAATGTTAGTTTTAGAGGGAGCGTCATTAAAGATAATGTAGAATTCAATGGATGTCAATTCAATAATGTAAATTTTAAAGATACAAAAATAAGGAATATACCATCGTGCTTATTAAACAACAATTTTGAGCACTGTAATATGACTTGCACAACTTTTGAAAACATTAATCTCCAAGGAGCAAAATTTTATAATTGTCTTTGGGATTGCACTACTTTTATAAATTGCAATATGTACAATATAAATATAAACTTGAAGCAAAAAAATTTGTATAATTATTTTGATGAAAGTCATATTCAATGTTTAAAAGGTATAAGTTATAGCAATTGTCAAGAGTATAAAATTAGGTTGGTTAATTCAAAATTAGATAGAAAAAATCCTTTAATCCAAGATGACCATTTCATAAAATATCATACTATAAAAGATACAATGATAAATAATAAACAAATGGTAATTGCTAATTTTAAAAGTTAGAATCCCAAATCGACCAATTGATATATGAGTTATATGGCTTGACGGAGGATGAGATTAGGATTGTGGAGGGAAATGGATAAATCCATTATAAAACCATACATGTTATATAGCCCACGGTTTAAACCGTGGGCTATGATGATAAATCGCATTTGCCAAACCGTTTTAACGGTTTATTAGATAACATACATTAAATCAATAACATGCCACATTCATTCAACAAGATATGGATACATGCCATTTGGTCAACCAAGGATCGTCATCCATTCATTCACTCTAATGTAGAGCATAAAATTTATCATTTCATTTCCGAGCAATTTCGTGAACAAGGGTGCCCAGTTAACATAATCAATGGTATGCCTGACCATGTACATTGTTTGTTTTTATTGAGTCCGCAAAAATCAATAGCAGAAGTCATCAAACAAATAAAAGGAAGTAGTTCGCATTATATCAATCAAAATAATCTAATAATTGATAAATTTTCATGGCAAACAGGATATGCTGCCTATTCGGTCTCTGAGTCTGTTGTTGATAAAGTTCATAATTACATTCATAATCAAAAACAACATCATGCCAAAAAAACATTCCAACAAGAATATGACGAGTTTATAAAATTATATGGGCTCGATAATGAAAAATAATCCCGATGGTACAAAAGCAATATGGCAAAAAATGGATAAATCCATTGTAAAAACGAAATGTTATATAGCCCACAATTTAAATCGTGGGCTATGAAGAATTCACATTTACTAACCTTTTTACGGTTTTTTTAACCTAAATCCATCGATTACAGTGTTATAATTATGCGTTGATTACGCAAAAGGTTTCTTTATTAGACAGTAAATAATTTTGTATCTCCACTTCCCATTCCTATTCGTACTTTTGCCACTATATTATTGATTGACACCCAGATTCAAATCCAAACCCACCATGTACCATAAAATAGATACAATTATCCAATCATTTTCTTATAATCATATTCCAGATGAGCGCAAAGAAATCTTAAATCAACTCATCACCTATATTCGACTTAAAAAATCAATCGGTGAGACCGTTCGCCTCAACTTTATCTGTACCCACAATTCTCGACGCAGCCATTTATCTCAGATATGGGCGCAGACGATGGCGTACATTTATAGCATAGACAATGTATATTGCTATTCTGGTGGTACTGAAGCTACAGCTATGTTTCCCAAAGTTGTGGAGACATTGACAAATAAAGGTTTTGAAATTTATAGATTGTCCGATTTTCCCAATCCTGTCTATGCTGTAAAATATGATCAAAACGAACATCCAATTATATGCTTTTCTAAAGAATACAATCATGCATATAATCCACAAGCTGGGTTTGCAGCTATAGTAACCTGCAACTCAGCGGATGAAGCATGTCCAGTAGTGATAGGTGCTGAAGCCAGATTTCCCACCAAATACGATGATCCCAAAGCCTTTGATGGTACAGACCTCGTGGATGCCAAGTACACAGAACGCAGTTTACAGATAGGTGCAGAAATGGCTTATGTCTTTAGAAATATTTAACGACTCTTTCAGAATTGCAACTACTCTTTAAATATTTTCACTTCCAGTGATGATGCTTTGGTTTTATACTCGCTCCAATCCTTCTCTAAGAAAGTATCTACAGCCTTGGACAATTTTTCGGTCTGCCATTTTGCTTTCTCTACTGC
Source organism: uncultured Saprospiraceae bacterium (assembly GCA_937952155.1). GTDB lineage: Bacteria > Bacteroidota > Bacteroidia > Chitinophagales > Saprospiraceae > OLB9. The sequence goes on along the minus strand of CALFYH010000362.1, from coordinate 446 downwards.
ATGAAGGGCATTACTTCCTGGCGCTGACCATGACGATCTGATATAATTGGATGCATTAAACAAGACGCTATTCAGCTGATCTGGATTACGCTGGATACCTTTCTGTTGTTCAGGCCCAACGAACAAATTCATCAAAGAGTCGATTTGGCCATTGAGATTTTTGTGTAGTGTTTTAAATGATTTACTGATGGAATCTGGTTGATTCTCTAGAATTTTATCTACGATACTTATAGATTTTTTGGCATCTTTGAGTTTGTCGAACGACGTTTTAGCTTCTTTTATGATGGCATTATGGTCATCCAGTGCCCGTTGTATAAGTTTGATATCTTCATTTGTCATCTTCGACCTTGGATCAGTTTTTACTTCTACTTCGATGGAGTCTTTTTTATCACCTAAGGCAACAACGGCCTTATATGTTCCAGGCAATACATCATATCCACCTGGCA
>CALFYH010000361.1 GCA_937952155.1 uncultured Saprospiraceae bacterium | reverse complement strand
TGCATTTGGCCTTACTGCAATCAAAATGAATCCAGATTTTTTTGAAAAATTCATTCAAGCAAAAGTAGCAGCAACATTTACCGATAGTACGGCTCCGGCCGCAACACACACACACCAACTCAACTACGCTCGATGGCTGAGAGAGTTTGAAGAGCTTTTAGCAAAACTAAAAGTTACTCAACTCACTCACGAGCGTAGAATTGAGGAGGTGGCTAAACATTCTGAAAAATTAAACCAATTTGCCACTTCATTCTGTTCGCCTTGTAACAATTATGCTGAGTGATATTCAACAAACATTATTAGACAATGCAGAACCTGCATTTGCAGAAAAAATGAAAAGCATAAATAAATTTTCAAAACAGAATAAATAAGTATTACGCCGGCTAACACTTGCTAAAACTTATGGCTAGTTTTTCGGTAAATTGTTCGTTTACTTTTCATAACTTCGCTTGGTCGGTTATGGAAAAAAAGCTTTCCATAAGCCGCCACAAGCTCTAGCAAGGAAACGTTAGTAGCAATTGCCGTGAGCACCAGAATAAATAGTATTTCCCGAAAATATTTGTCGACAAAATTTATAAATAAAATGTAGCATAAGAGTGTTGCATTTGGTTATTGAATTTTGATAAAATAGAAAATGGAAAGTTGTTGTAAATAAATCTTAACAACAAAACCAAGTTTATCATTTAGCAATTTCTTAATGGAGAATTCTCAAGCGTGAAACTAAATACTAGTTATTGGCTTGACTCGATAAACTTGAGATCGCTTCTACTCGATTTTGTTCTAATAGTTTGAAAACAAATGTTTAAAAAATCTAAGTTGTAATTTCGATTTTCAATTGAAAAGTTTCTTTGATAGACAAAAATCTGAAAAGTGTTTGTCGAATTGGAAATGAAAATGTTTGTCTATAATTGCAACTGCTACTAACAGCTTGCAAAACTCATTGCTGGTTTTCGGTAAGTTGTTCGTTCTTTTTTACTATTTTCGTTTTGTGCTAGTGGAAAAATCTCAGTTGCCAAGTCGCAACAAGTTCTGCAAGCAAACCGTTAGCAGCAAGACTACGAAAACGTAAATATTGAACACATTATTAAAAAGTAAAAAAATGGAACAATTTGAAGAATTTGAAATTTTCAGATGACAAGAGATCTCAAATATCCTTGATAAATATCGGGAAATCGAGACAATTCATTGGCAATAATATGAATTTTCAAATTCCTGCAGGTGCGACAATTCACGGTATCACATTGATGGTGGAAGGGCAGTCTTCATCTTATAAGGAAATAGACGAGGTAGAAATCGTGCTTACAGGCAAAGATGGTGAACCCAAAGGTGCTAATAAGAAAAATACCGCTAAACTTCAAAAAGCATGGAGCAAAAACAGAGATGGCAATGACCACACTTGGATGTATGGTTCATCGACTGATACATGGGGAACTACATGGCAAGCAGCTGATATTAACAGTCCAAATTTTGGGTATCAGATACAAATAAGAAGCATCATTACAGATACAATAGATGTCGAAATAGACCAAATATCTATAATAGTTGATTATTCTCCACCATATTCATTTTGTGATGATAAGTGCTTGACATTCTATATAGATAAATATGAACTATATGGTTCATATGTTTGGGATTTCCCACAGGGATTTAACATGGTTTCCGCATCACCTTATAATCAAACGATCGACCTAAAAATCACTACAGCAGCTTATGGTATATACTCTATATGTGTTGATGTATATGACAAAGAAGGAGATTTTGCCGAACGATGTTGCCGCGAATTTCTATATCAGGATTGTACTTCTTCGGCAATAAAAGGTATAGTTTGGCAGGATTTTAATGATAATCAACTTCGTGAACCAGGAGATAGTTTCATTCCGAATACAGCCCTTGTCTTATATACAGAAGCCGGTGTTGCCGTAGATACGACCTTATCCGATGCAAGCGGTTACTATGAGTTTACACAATTGGTTGCAGGTAATTATTATATAAAATCTCAAGAACTTGCAAATACAAGTATGATTCTGTTCAATGGGATAGATCCTGATTTCAATAGTGATATTACAAATGCTTTTGGTGTAGGTTCAACTGATTTAATCACCACCGAAATAGGAAAAACAGTCAGTAATATTGATTTTGGATATACGCCTTTGGTAAATATCGGTGACTTTGTTTGGTCTGATGATAACTTTAATGGCTTACAAGACAACAATGAAAATGGTATCAATAGCGTACAAGTACAATTACGCCATGTGAACGGAAGTTTGTACCTTACTACGGTCACTAATGAGCAAGGAAAATATAAATTTGAAAATATACCAGCAAATCAATATTATGTACAATTTGTTGCAGGTAGCAATTATATTCCAACTTTCCAAAATTTAACTTCTACTACCACCAATTCCAAAATTGATCAAAATCAAAAAACTCCAATTATTTCATTTACCAGCATAGGAAGTAATTTAAATATGGATGCTGGGTATTATTTATCATCGTCATTGGGTGATCTCGTTTGGGAAGATCTAAATGGCAATGGTATATATGAAGCAGCTTCAGAAATAGGCATACCCAATGTCACTGTCACTTTAAAAGGTACTGCTGGTAATGGTGATATCATAAATAGGAATACAACAACCAATGCTTCAGGGATTTATGTATTCGATAATCTCTTGCCGGGTCAGTATGAGTTGACTTTTGCTTTACCTTCGGGATATTATTTCACCACGCCAAATGTTGGTACAGATAATGAAGATAGTGATGTCATCAATGGAACTATTTCAAACATAAACATTTCATCGGGAAACAATATCAATCATCTGGATGCAGGTATGTATCGCAAAGGTAACCTAGGTGACTTTGTTTGGGAAGATATAAATGCGGATGGTGTTCAGCAGGTTAGCGAACCAGGTATTGAGAATATTTCAATAGAACTGTATGAAATGAGCGGTACTGATACTGTGTATATTGGGCAAACAAAATCCGATCAACAAGGGCTTTATGCTTTTGATGATCTGAAGCCAGGTCAGTATTTGATCAAAATACAAGCATCAAGTGATTTAGCTTATACATTGCTCAATATCGGAGACGAAACCAGAGACAATGATGCCATAAATGGAATTATAAGTCCGATATCATTGTCTAGTGGCCAAACAAGCAATTTATATGATGCTGGTTTGGTGCGATATGGTAAAATCGGCAATCGGGCATGGCATGACGTAAATGGCAATGGATCACAAGACGCAAATGAACCAGGTCTTGCAGGTGTACAGATTCAGCTCACGGGAACGACATTTTTGGGACATCCAGTATCTAAAACGACGTTTACATTTACTGATGGAAATTACGGTTTTGATTTTCTTTTGCCAGGTAACTATAGTTTACAAGCCACACCACAATCCGGTTATTTGTTTACCAAGTCCAATGCAGTGGCAAATGCAGATATAGATTCTGATGGTGTAAATGGCCTGATAAATGGCATAAATATCCAAAGTGGTACTATTATTTCCAACTTGGATTATGGTTTTTATAAAACAGCTCAAGTAGGCGATTTTGTGTGGGAAGACACCGATGGCAACGGATTGCAAGATGCAGGAGAAAATGGCGTAGCAAACATTAATCTTGAATTGACTGGTGCGGCAGGTGACGGAAGTACAGTTGTAAAACAAACCACAACAAATGCTTCAGGACTTTATGTTTTTGCTGATTTAAAGCCAGGAAAATATTATATAAACAAGATCGGAAGAGCACACGT
>CALFYH010000360.1 GCA_937952155.1 uncultured Saprospiraceae bacterium | reverse complement strand
TTTGGACGGGTTGCGTTCATGGTAGTAAGTCCGTGTTGGTGGTTGATGTGTTTATTAGACATAGGTGAATTTTAGAGAATTTTTAATTCGGATGGCGCTTTTTAGATTGAAGCCATCATATTTAAGCGAAGAAGTGGCTTAAAGTCAAGGAAGAATAATAATTGGAATTTAATTTATAAATTAATATGCCTTTACTATTCATTATTTGCTTATTATTTTTTATTGGTTCATTTAGTTTTGGTATTTTTTATTTGATAAAAGGTATTTTAAAAAAGGACTTCTATTATATAAAATCTGGTGTGATTTGTTTTGGGATTTGCTTAGTTTCTATTGCTATTCCATTATTTTCAGTATCGGAAATGATTACTGAATTTTTTAGTAATTAAAACATTATGAGAAAAAACATTCAACATATAACTTTGGAAAATTCCAAAAACTTGGAACCTGAAACCTTAAACCTCAAACAAACTTTCCACACAGCCGAAGGTATTGAAGTAAAAAATTCTTATATGAAGGTAATGAAAGTTTTTCATCATCATCATGATCTATATTTTGTAAAAAACTATCATACGTATCAGAAAGCTGTAAGCTACTGTCAGGGAAAATATATTCATAATTTGATGGATAATTTAACATCAATGTGGCCTCATCATAATTTATTTCGTCTGTAATCAACTCCGCAAAAAGCTGATCAAATGAACCATTGGCCTTTTGAAAGTCTTGTTGATGAGCCACCAGTTGTTGTGTCCGTTCATTTACACTTTGAATGTAGTCGGCTTCGTTTCTGGAATAAAATGTGAAAAAATCTTGATCTTCAGTGCTTGACTTCAACTTTTCGAAAGCGATAAGATAATTGTTTTCTACTGCGTGACTTCCTTTGAACCTGAGATTGCCCAAATCAGTAACATCACCTGTTACAGTCAATCTGTCACCTGGAACTAGAAAAATATTAAAGTATGCTTCCCCAATATGCACTGGATAAATGCCAGGCTTGTCTAAGGTGCATTGGATCACAAAATTTCCTGAGGGATCTATTGGTGCTTTAGGCGTTTGATTTGCATCAATGTATATTAGTGGCGTTTCAGCTGACGTCAGTTGCCCTTCCAGAACAGTTGTGGCTGGAAGATATTCATTGGGCTTATTTTTACAACTAAATAAAAATAAAAATACAACAGCAATTAAAACGGGAAATTGAATCCGCATGGTTTATTGTACTTTAAAACTTTATGCAAAATTACTTAGAAAATGTATGATACTCCATTTTTACATGATTTGAATAACACCATTAACAAAGTTTAACATGCATACAGAATTAATTGCATTACTTGTGAATATCTTTTAATAATCAAAGTGCCTTGTTAAATATTTAATTTTTGGTTGTAGAAACATTAGTTTTGCGGCTTTAATTTTTTATAAATAACTTAGTCATGGCCAAAAAGTACCATATATTTGACGAACCACAAGCATTAACATCGGTGGCAGCCTTTCATGATGTCTTCAATATGCCGGTTTTGCCACATCCACATATACCTGAACCCAAAAGGTGCCAACTTAGGGTAGATTTACTTCAGGAAGAGTTGGATGAGTTAAAGGAGGCAATTGCAACCAATGACCTTGTCGGAATAGCAGATGCACTTTCAGACTTGCAATATGTGTTGTCTGGCGCAGTACTAGAGTTCGGTATGGCTTCTATGTTTAAGCAATTGTTTGATGAAGTACAACGATCCAATATGAGTAAAACATGTAGAAACCTTGAAGTAGCAAAAGCGACACAAGCTTATTACTTGGAATCTAAGAATACCGAATCATTTATTGAAGAGCGTGAAGGCGAGTATCTTGTATATCGTAAAGCAGACCATAAAGTGCTGAAATCCGTTGAATATTCAGAGGCTGACTTAGCGTCAATTGTGCTGCCTAATGGGTAATCAATGTTGTATAACTAACTTTTTGTATAAAAATATGTCATTAGTTCGCATTTTGACACAATAGATACCTGAAGGAATTATTGAAAGATCATTGTACGAGTTGTTTTCTAGACTTTTGATTATTCTGCCGTGTATATCTATCAGTTCCAATGTTACATTTTCAAGGGCGCAACTTATAAAAACATTGTCCGAAACTGGGTTTGGGAATATGATGATATTTTCAGCTTCAAAATCACTTGTAACATTTGAAGTAGTATCTACCTTAAATATGGTATTATAAAATTTTATTCCGCCTCTATCATTGCCAACTGCCATCTCGTAATATTCATCGCTATCAATATCTGCAAGGGATATGGTTATTTTTTGCCCTGATAAAATGTTCCCCGTGTAGTCATACAACAAACTAAAATCCTTATATATATTTCCATCAATATTCTCATAGGTTTTTATTCCCACTTCATTTGTTCCGAGCAATAAAAGTTGTTTGCCAGAAGATTTTATTATGAAAGGAGATCCATTTTGTGTTTTAGTATCGTTTACACTATAAATATTTCCTAATTGTTTATTATTAGGAAATACCGCTGGATTTGGGTTGAATTTTGGGCTTCCTATGCTTCCGGTATTTTTATAAAAAATCAATGAATTATTTTTTTTACCCATAATAATATCACTCAGTCCGTCGTCATCAAGATCTGTGATATGTGGTTTCGCATTTTGCGTCTCAAAAAAATTAGCATAAGGATATACTGGCGCAGCAAATGCCATTGGTTTATTGGCTCCAGCCGTATTTTCAAAAAAGAATACCTTACCGGAAGAATCTCCAACCAATAAATCTTGATCTCCATCATTGTCCAAATCTCCAAAATCAGGAGCAAATCTTTCCGAGTTGACACCATTTTTTGAAAACTCCAAAAAATCATCATTTGCTAATGTAAATTGCGGGTTTTCAGCTGTTCCTGTATTCAATAGGAGTGAGATACTCTTTGTATCTAATGAATCTCCACGTATAATTTCAGTGGAACCAACAACCAAATCTAACAGGCCATCACCATTGATATCACCAAAAGCTGGATCTGCACCACCATAAAAATTGGCCATTTCATCAATTAAAAAATTTTTGGTTTTCAATTGGAAATCTGGAACTGCATTAGTCCCATTATTTTTATAAAACCAAACATGGTCGATATTTTGACCAGTCAGATGATTATTGGTGGTAGCAATCAGATCTTTAATGCCATCACCATCCGCATCCACAAAGTAGGTAGCCGTAAAATCCTTAACTGAAATGGGAATGTCATCAGACGGGAATTTTGTATTAATTGCCGTCATAAATGCCAAATCAGTGGTTCCTCCATTGGTTAAATATGAAATATTATCACTGGAAACATCACCTATGAGTGCATCATTAAGCCCATCGCCATTGACATCCAAAACAGCAACAGTTGAGCCAGTATGCCTTAGCCCATCATGAGTAGAAAGATCTGTACCACCACATGTAAACGTGTTTTTGCCCAAGCTTATGGTTTCACTTGTCTGGCTTTCTGTAAATTTTCCCCAACAAAAATCAACGGGATAGTAGTCGAGAGAATCAATACCTAGATTATCTTCCACACTACGGTTTTTGTATAATACCACTTGGCCACCACCAGCTTCGAATGATGCTATATCAAGATCTCCATCTCCATCCATGTCAATTATAGCTGGTATATCTAACCAACTTACAAAAACCTGCGTATAAAATCCACCATACAAAAATGAAAGTACATTTGGAAACGTGCTATGATTAAATCTGAGTTTTTTATATGTTATGCGATTATCTGATGATTTTTTTGCTCTCCTCTGGGCTCTCGGACTCCATAAAAAAGGAACTATTAAGATACTTGCTATTACGACGACTGGCGGAAATGTCGGAGCAGAAATAACATACAAAAATGCGCTTCGAGCCTGCGAATTTATGAATGTCCTCGATGTGCCAGTTGGAAAATCAGATGTTATCGTCAAAAGTCCTGATGCAAGTCATATTCACGGTGAGGATGGTCTCGGAAATGCGAGTAAATACCTTCCTCGTGTTCGTGTACCAAAAATATCTCTCTCGAGCGATGAACTGCTTGAAAAATCTCTAAGAAAAAATCCCCAAGTACAAATTCTTACCTTTGGCCCTCTCACAAATATAGCCAGATTATTGGAGCAATAAGAAATCCATCATCCGTTGTGGGAGGATTGATAAACCCTTCAACGCCTATGCCGACGATTGCGTATCTAACCGAGTCGCTAACGACTGCACAAGGATATACATGGGCCGCGGCAGCGGTGGAAATGTTACAAGGATTTGACCAAGTATGGTCAAGTACGGGGAGCAATGGAGGTGCAGTAGGAACAGATAGCCACTTTAAAAGTTTT
>CALFYH010000359.1 GCA_937952155.1 uncultured Saprospiraceae bacterium | reverse complement strand
CTCTTCCGATCTAAAATGTCCAAAGCATCGTCATTATTATTGGCGTATCTCATGGAAAGTGACATCATTGAAGCATAGTTATCTTCATACAATTTTTTTTGAGCCCATCGTTCATTGTTGATGCAGGCATTCAAAAAATCGGATTCTTCCGGATTAAGTATTTGTAAAGTAATATCCATGACCTAAAGGTAAAAGATATTATTAAACCAAAAAAATTAAAAATGTAAAAAATTAATAAAAGTAACGGATAAGTACTTTTTTTAACAATAATTTAGCAGTTGGACAGAGTACATCAAATTATTTTACGATTTTGATAACATTTCAAAATTATATTGTGATTTTAGATAGCAATGCTTATTACACATTCATCAATCCAATCAATTCTTTTACTTCTCGAACTGTCTCTTGAGCTCTTTTTCTGATTTCGAATGAAGATTGTTTTACTTGATCTTTGAGTTTGCGTTTGTCTGAGCTGATCTCCTTTTTCTTATCTATAAATCCTGATGTCATTGCAACCAAATTATCAGCAGTTACTTGCTTGAGATCTACATATTTTAATGTTCCAGCATGAAAATCTTCCAAAAGTCGATCATAATCAGTTTTATTTCCAGTGGCTTTGATAAGTTCAAAAAGATTTTCTACACCTTCAGCCATTTTTCCGGCAGGTGTATCACCAGAGTCCGTTACGGCAGATTTGATTTGCCTTCGGATGGTTTCTTCATCAGCAAATACATTGATATAATGCTTTTCGCCGGCTGATTTACTCATTTTCTTAGATGGATCTGCAGTTGATCTGATTTTTGGAGTTTCTGTATATAAAGCATCTGGTAGAACAAAATATTCCTTTCCTGCTTGAAAATTAAATCTTTGCGCGATATCTCTTGTCAATTCAAGATGTTGCTCTTGGTCCTTACCCACAGGCACAAAGTCTGCTCGATAGATCAAAATGTCTGCGGCTTGAAGGACTGGATAATCCAATAATCCTGCTGAAATATAGTCTTCTTTTCCGCTGTCCTTGACTTGAGTACTTTTATCTTTAAACTGCGTCATGCGTGTCAACTGACCATACGAACAAAAACAATTGAATATCCAAGTCAATTCTGTATGCTCGGGTACTAATGATTGGATAAAAAGATTTTCTGGATTGACACCTACGGCCACTAGATTGGTGATGAGATCCCAGGTATTGGTACGGAGTTTTTGTACATCATAAGGCATCGTCATCGCATGATAATCCACAACACCATAGTAACAAGTATATTTTTCTTGAAGATTTACCCAGTTTTTGACTGCTCCAAAATAATTTCCCAAATGCATATTACCCGTAGGTTGTATCGCCGAAAGTACCGTTTTTCTTGCTGACATCGCTTATGACCCTTATTTTTTGAAGGGACAAAGGTAGGAAAATGATTGTAAAGACGTGCTACAAGGTTTTGAATTATTGGTTTGCAAGCAGATTTTGTAGTTTTAAAATATTAGAAAGACCACTACCACTGTCCATCCATTGATAAAAAATTGGTTTACTGGTGACTAAATAACCTGATTGGTTTTCTCGTTTTTCTGGCTTCAAAGTGATTTTTTCTCCAAAACTTTCTAAAGACCAATCTTTTTTCAATATGATACCATTTTGATCCTTTCCTTTTATGTGAAATTCTGGAGCTTTAGATTTTAATTTTTCTGCAATTTCATCTTCAGAAAGTGTAGAAAATACAAATCTCTGTTGAAATGGTTTTAAATCTTCTTCCTTTATTTCCTTAAGACCCAATTGCTCTAGTTTATAAAAAAGATAAATTGTAAAAAATAACCCCATAAAAACACCAAATCCCAAGGCTACAAATAGTGATAATTTATTGAATTTGAAATTGGCATTGTCAAAAATCCAATTTTCTAAACTAATTAACACATAAAATAATATCGCAATCGACAGCGATGTTTTTATAAAAAATTTAAGTTTAAGCATAATATTAGGTTTAAATGATATGTATTAAATGTTCATATATAGGTAGTTATGAAGAAAAAAAATATCTAAATCCGATTAAGTGCGAATCTAATGTAAATTTAATTTAGAGACTTCACGCTTTCGAATTGCTTGGCTTTCGCCAAAAATAAATCAAGTGCTTTTTTCTTATCATCATCCAACTTGTATTGAATATTGTGGCTAAAGTAATAAAACAAATCCAAATTGTCGCTGCTTTCAGCTTTTATTATTTCTGACAAGTTATCTATTCCATGTTTAAATGCCTTGTTTAGTGCCGATTCGACAAATGAGGCTATTTCATTTTTGGCAATCCAAACCGCAAATACGAAGGGCAAACCAGTCCATTCTTTCCATTTGCTACCCAAGTCGTATTTATATAGATAGTCATTCTCTTTTTGGAAGACTTTATCGCCGATCATAAGTATGGCATCACCTTTTTGATATTGATAACTAGCGACATCCATAGACTCTATTGGTAAATCCAAGTTAAAATACGATTCCATCAGAATTTGAGAAAGTAAAAATGAAGTTCTTGAGTGATTATCAAGCAATAGCCTAGTACAATTTTCTATTTTTTCATTAGAAAAGATGCAGACTGTGCGCACTTCGCCATCGCAACCGATACAATAATCAGATATAATTTTATAATTTGACAGACCTTGAAGTGCTCCGACAGGTATTAATGCAATGTCTGCGCTGCCATTTGTATAGGCTTCAGCACATTGTGCAGGTGTAGCTACTTGGATATCAAAAATATTAGAAAAATCATTGTTGGTTAATCCAAATTCAAAAGGCTTTGAATTTAGGTAATTGACCATGACAAGGCTATGCTTTTTGATAGAATCCACTTTCGTAAATTAAAATTTTATAAACTTCTGACTACCCAGATTTCGTTGATTTTTATCGTAAAATTTCACAATGTATGTGCCAATTTTCAATGTTTCCAGTGATAATTCATTATTTTGGATTTGAATTATATCTGTTGTACCCAAAAGCGAGTGAAAAATGACATATGCCACTTCTGGACTATTTATTGAAACAGATCCATTACTTGGATTAGGAAATAATGTCGGCTCTGTAGAAATTGCAATGTTATCTTGTGATGATGATGCCGGACTTTTAAGCGTAAATTGTCCTACTATATTATTATCACCGTTTGTATTGCCAGTGAGATTGACGGCAAGTCCTGCAAAGTAAAATTTTATCGGTCCCACATTGGTATCAGGTGCTTTCCATTTGGCGGTAAAGATTCCATCACTTTTGGGGCTGGATTGTACAAGGTATTTACGTTGTTTTTGCTGAACAGTCAAGTTTTGTTGTTTTACATTTGCTCCCAAATCAGACCAAATACCTCTATCGGAATTGGTAAGCGAATCCAGACAAGCCATTTGAAACCCGTAAGATTTAGGATTGTTTGTACCCGCTACCTTTACTCGCACCGTATATGATTGTCCTGGTACATAATTGTCTGTTTTGACCAAATCTTGACCCAAGACTTCCAATCCAATGGTCGGAACATAATTTCCAACAGGTGTATGACAAGTAGCACAACTATTATGAGAAACTTCACCAGGTGCCTTCGTTACCGCTTGTGGAACGCCGCTGCCATTAGCGAGCAAAAGTAAAATTCCACCTAACATTGCAGGGAAACCCAGCATTTTCAAAACTTTCATAAGAGATTATTTATTTTCTTGCTTAAACTCATCTTCCCACTGACAAGCCAATTCAGGATTCTTGCCTTTTGTTCCTTTAAAATGATTGATAATGAAAGGCAAATCATCAGCATAAACTCCAGTCGGATAAAATGGTTCACTATAATCAACTACTTTGTTTCCAAAATCAAATTTAACTAGAATAATCGGTACTTTGGCTTTGACCGCTATATAATAAAAGCCAGATTTAAATTTTGAAACACTTTTCCTTGTTCCTTCAGGAGAGATAGCAAAAGCCAATTTGTCATACTTATTATATAAATTGGCCATTGTATCCACAAAGTTATTGTTTTTAGATCTGTCCACAGGGATACCGCCCAATTTTCTAAAGAGAATTCCATGAGGCCATCTAAATAGCGAATCCTTAGCAATGTAATTAACATCAATCGGCATGGCAAATTTTAACAAGATTCCCAATAAAAAATCCCAATTTGATGTATGTGGGTACACAGCATATACTTTTTTGGGGACAACTTCAGGATTGGGACCTGTGACTTTAAATCCCCAAAGTTTGAGCAAAAATTGACACAATATTTGAACCATTCAAATTTGGTTGTATTCTGAAATAAATTCTTTTTTACCAAGAGTTGGAACGTATTGTGCTATCTCAAAATATGAGACTGGGTCATATCAGCCTATTCATAAATTACTTTTCGTAACATTGGTTGTAAGCATTTTTATTGTAAATAATAAAACTAGTATAAATTTATGGTTTTTATACTTTTCTACAAAGTAATATTATATTATCATAATCGCTATGATACGCAGCTATCCAAGCCAATGTTTTATTTTATGAGTCA
>CALFYH010000358.1 GCA_937952155.1 uncultured Saprospiraceae bacterium | reverse complement strand
GAATTTAAAGTCAAGGCTAAATGAAATCAAAAAGCAGTACATTAGTAATCGGTGCTTCAGAAAATCCAGAGAGATATTCGAATATGGCAATCAAACTTTTAAGAAAATATAGACATTCTGTAGTTGCTATTGGAAATAAATCGGGTAAGGTCGAAGATGTCGAAATCCAAAAAGATCATATACATTTTGACAATATACACACCGTTACACTTTATATAAATCCAAGCTTACAGAAGCAATATTATGATTATATCCTTGGTCTACATCCCAAAAGAATAATCTTTAATCCTGGTACAGAAAATGACGAGCTACTAAAATTAGCAAATAACGCTGGAATACTAACTGAGTATGCTTGTACGCTTGTTCTATTAAGACTTAATCAATATTAATTAATGAAGTCAATTACTTTTTGGTTTTGAATAATTCAACGAGCTCCTTCTCAGACTTAAAGCCCAAATCAAGGAAAGTAGAAGTAACAAATTTCTTAATATCTTGATAATCTCTACCGCGCTTATCAGTATAAACGTCGAGTAGTCGATTGATATAATTCATACTAAGATCTTTGATGTTCTGGTTGAATTTCTGGTTATAAAAAGTATTGATATACGAGACAAATACTTTATTAATTTCAAAATACTCATGGTAACTTTCAGTATCAAGATTGTTTAGGAAACTTTGGCAGTAGCCAAAAATACCATCTCTAAGACACTCATTTTCAATACTTAATCCTTTGTGTTGCTCATAGTAATTTTTAACTGCAGCAATAGTGTCTTCATGGACATAACCTTTGGTATGAACTATGTCCATCAGATTGTAATAAGCAGAAACACCGTCTTCTATCTTTTTATTTATCAGTTTTGACATTCTTTTATCCGTATCTGGAGTAATTTCTACATCACTTCTATACAATTGCAGAAGATGTTGAAAATATTCAGAAACAAAACCTTCATCTTTCTTTCTCAACTTATCAAAAATATCGGAAACTGTCTTTTTAGAGTGGTCACTAATGTCGTAAAACATACCAGTTATCATTAGGATTTCTAAGAAATCAGGATCTGACTGCAGACTTTCATTAGATATCAATTGATCCAAATGCGGAATAAGTGATGTATTGTCAAATCTTCGGTTGCTTCTAAATTCCAAAAAGTGAATCAGTGAAGATCCAAAAACCTTTAAGTCAACAACATTCTTAGGGAAGTCAGCAGTCATAAAATTTTGATTGGCAAACTGCTTTTTATAATTTTTATATAGCTGAATACGATGGTTCAAATCTCTCAATTTGTCCACCTTTTGAAGGTTCAAAAATGTTTTCACCTTCTTATTAGTAAGTTGATCCAAGAGATTTGTAAGCCAGATATCGCTACTCAATGAAAATCCAACTTGGATAGTCTGCCCTATTCTCATCTTTATCATATCAAAATTTGCAGACTCGCAAATCGTTAATAAGATATTTTTAAAATGATCTTGCGGGCGTTTGTATTTATAATTAGAATCTATCTCTCCACGCAACACAGAATATCCAAGTATCCTAGGGAGAAACAATCCTTCAAATCCGCTATCAAGCAATTCGGTTTCGAGTGAGATCAATTGCAAAGGCGATTTATCCGCTACCAAATTGTATAATTCTAAGATATGAGGCTCAAAAGCATCAACCATTTGTTTGTACAAATCATCCGTTTCATTATCTAGATACAAATTCAACAATTCTGAATCCTGAATTGCAGCTTTTAACTGATCTAGGTGATTTTTATAATTATTGGCTAAAGCTTCCATGATTTGATTTATTTTTACAATTAAGTAGGATATTTTTACTAATATTTTATCGATTTTATAAAACAAAACCTGATAAATTTTTAGGTTTATCAGGTTTTTGTCCAAATCTTTATGATTCGGATTTCCTTATCTGCAACGCAAATAATCCGTTTCTCTTATTCTTCTGTTGCCTCTTCAGCAGGTGCTTCGGTGGTTTCTCCTGATGTTGTTTCTGAAGTCGTTTCTTCAGCTACTTCTACCACTTCTTCTGCTACATCTTCTGATGCATCGTCATTTGTTTCCATAAATGCCTGTGCTGCTTCTTTGGTTGCAGCATCCGCTACTACGGCCTTCACTTTTGCTTCACCAGAAACCATTTTTCTGAAAGCTTCTAATTCTGCCATGGTATTTGCTCTTCTTGCCGCAATGCTAGCTTCTTTAGCATCTATCCATGTTTGCCACATTGCATCTGCTTGTTCAATTGTCAAAGCGCCTTTTTTAACACCTCTCATCAAGTGTTTTCTATAATATACACCCTTGAATCTCAAGATAGCTCTTACAGTATCCGTAGGTTGTGCTCCTTTTGTCAACCAATCGTAAGCAGCATTTCTGTCGATTTCGATGGTTGCAGGCTTAGTCATTGGATTGTAAGTACCGATTTTCTCGATGAATTTACCATCACGTGGAGATCTTGCATCTGCTACAACAATATGATAAAATGGGGCTTTTTTTCGTCCTTTTCTGGACAATCTTAATTTAACTGGCATGGTTAAAATTCTTTTTAATTATTTGATAATCAAACCAAAATCCACCGACAAAACGGTCTCCTGGTTTTTAACGGCTGCAAAGGTAATACAATTCTATTAATATTTCAAATTTTAGAAATATAATTTTCCAGTCAATGTAGGCAGGATCGGCAGTTGGTCTACCCTTTCGTAATTGAGACGATCGAAATAAAAGATATTCGGACGATCATAGGCATTGGTTACGCTCAAACTCAATTCTAGTCCTGTATATTTGGTGAACTTAAATTTCTTTTGCAAGGAAAGATCTAGTCTGTGGTAATACGGCAGGCGTCCTCCATTTCTTGTATCTGAATATAATATCCCAATTTTTTCTGGATTATTTGTAAGAAAATCTGTTTGAATACCTTGCGAAAAGCTTTGATAGTTATAAAAACCTTTGGTCTTTGTAAATGGAAATCCTGAACCCAGATTCCAACGAACACTTACTTGAAAACTTCCAGTCTTATCTAGGTCATAGGTAGCTAAAAAATTAGCATTATGTCTCCTATCGAAGATTGTAGGATAAATCTGTTCTCCATCATTACGATTAACATATCCATGACTATAAGTTGCCCAAATATAGATACGCGGTACCTCATATTTGAACGTAAAATCTACACCGTAAGCTTTGCCAGTCTCCACTACATAATCCGTTTCATTTTTGTCCACTTTATTTCTGTTTACCACAATAAGCTGTGGAAAATCCTTATAATATCCTTCAATATTTAGTTGAATATTTTTGGTGAGATCATACTCGAATCCCGCTACTCCATGGTATGATTGCTGCAACTTGTTTTTCACAAAATTACCATCCAAGCCGGTAACTGGTGACTCTGGTCCTGTTAAAAAGCCATTAAAAAGATTTACTACATCGCGCTCATTTGATGTACTCAGGATGTTTTGAGTAAATCGACCAGCGGCTACTTTCAGACGCAATTTATCATTAATATTATATTTGAGTCCCAGCCTTGGTTCTAAAGTTACAGATCCCAATGCAGAATAATATTGAGTACGAATTGATGGGTCAATAATAAGATTGCCGAATATATGCCTATATTTGAAATAAAAGCCTAACTCTGTTGTATTTTGTTCATCTTTAAAGCGGTTGCCAAATGGATTGATGAATTGAAAATCTGTTCGAATACTTTTCATCTCCAAACCATATTTGATTTCATTTTTGTCACCAAAAAACGAAAAGTTTATCCCAGCTGTAAGTTCATCGATATCAGATGATCTCGGCTCTGCATCCTTTTCTTCAATTCCTACATTATAAGTAGAAAAACCAACCACACCATCTACGATAATACTACTACCAGAAGGAATAAGGTGAAAATTGACACCACCACCTTGATTTTTCCAATTAATGGCAGCCAATAGCGGATTTTCGTAGCCATCTTCAAAATTGAAGCCAAATAAATTAATTCTTGAACCATTACTGCTATTGATAGAAACCTTTCCGTAGAGATCAAGAAATGAAAAAGGCAAACCTATATTTTTGTCTTTAGCTGCATAACTATATAGTGATTTTGATGTTTTATCTATCAAAGATTTTTTTGCCGATAAAACATAAGAAACAGAAGATCCACCTTCTTTAAATTTCTTTATTGGACCTTCAATCAGCCCTTTTACCAAAAAAGGTCCACCACTAAGAAAGCCGCTAGTTCGTGATTTATTTCCTTCTCGTGTGCGTATATCAACAATCGCTGATATACGTCCACCATGTTCTGCGCTAAACCCACCAGTCAGCACATCGACATTTTTAATGAGTTCTGTTTCGAATACAGAGTAAAAGCCAATGGAGTGAAATGGATTAAAAATGTTCAATCCGTCTAAAAGTATTTTATTTTGAACAGGCGCTCCACCTCTTATATAAATCTGTCCACCTTGATCACCTGTAGAAATAATACCTGGAATAACTTGTAGATATTGTACGATATCAGGTTCACCACCAACAGCTGGGAGTGACTTTATTTGTTTCTGAGATACAGATACTTGAGAGATGTTTACAGTGGTTCTAGCTTGTTCTCTAGCTGCAGAAATTGATACCTCACCCAAATTTATGCCGCTTTCTGCCATCGTTAATGACAGGTAGGAAACACCATTGGCTTTGACTTTCACATCAGCTGAAATACTGTCATATCCAACATAGGTCGCTACGATTTTATACTCTCCAACTGGTACATTGGGAATAATGAAAAATCCATCAATGTCTGTGGTACCACCATAACTTGTCCCTTGTAATGCAACATTACAATATATAATAGGAGTTCCACTTTCTTTTTCATAGATGTTTCCTCTTATGACTCCCGTCTGACCTATTGCCGCCAATCCTATTATCAGAAAACAAACTAAAACGAATAATTTTCTTTTTGTCATTATATTAAATAATTTTATATCCTTCATTATCAAGGCAATATTGTTATTGATTGGTATGTGAGACAAATAATCTGCGAAAATCTCACTCAATTAAACGTCCAAAACAGGCGCAAATGTAGTCAATATTTCCGTAAAATTCAATATCAAACTGTCTTCTATGCGTTATTTTGCGATTTTAAGGTCACATGCTACACCGTTTCATATCCAAAATAATTATAATCTAATGATAATCAAATACATTAGATTTTTTTTTAAAATATTCTCCAAAATGCTTGTTTAGTTTCCGAACAATTCTGATCTTTGCGCTTTATATTAACAAAGCCCATATATATAAATTCCTGTTGGATATTTCCATATAAATATAAATAACTATATATTAGGAATATCGATAATCTGATAGGGATTTATTAAGGATTAGTTGAATTTATCAATTTACGTTACGACCAACACTATGAGTATTTTTGACAAAAGAGTTAATTACAAGCCTTTTGAGTACCCCGAAGTATTAAAATTCACTTCTGCAATGAATAATTCTTTCTGGGTGCACTCCGAGGTGGATTTTACGGCAGACATTCAAGATTTTCATTCTCACTTGAGTGAAATCGACAGA
This sequence comes from uncultured Saprospiraceae bacterium, assembly GCA_937952155.1. Taxonomy (GTDB): domain Bacteria; phylum Bacteroidota; class Bacteroidia; order Chitinophagales; family Saprospiraceae; genus OLB9. Next base: position 3,457 of record CALFYH010000358.1, on the reverse strand, counting down.
CAAGCAGTTAAAAAAAGTTTATTGGCTATAGCCCAAATCGAGGTTGCTGTAAAAACATTTTGGGGCAATTTATACCTACATTTACCTAAACCAGAATTTAATGGATTAGGAAGCACCTTTGCAGAATGCGAATTCAGACATTCAGAAGCTTATTCAAGGTTATTGGAAGTTTTAGGATATAATGACGAATTCAACAAACTTATTACTATCCCTGTCATAAGAAAAAGAATCGATTATCTCTCTACAGTATTGTCCAATAGCAAATCTACTGACAGAAAACAATACTTGAGTTCATTGATTTTGTTTACAATTCTGATCGAAAATGTATCATTATTTAGTCAATTTGCCATAATCCTTTCGTTTACAAGATTTAGAGGTGCGCTTAAAAATGTGAGTAACATTATAGCTTGGACTTCGGTAGATGAACAATTGCATGCAAATGCCGGCATATATATTATAAATAAGATTAAAGAAGAACATCCAGAAATTTTTGATGAAGAGACTCTAAAATCCATTAACGACATAGTTAGAAATTCTATAGAGATTGAAGCCGAAATTTTGGATTGGATTTTCGAAGATGGGGAAATTGAAAATCTTAAGAAATCTGACTTGCTTAACTTCATGAAGTATCGAGTGGATGAAAGCCTTGAGCGCATAGGCATAAGCAAGGTTTATGATATTTCTGATTCGGCATATCAGCCAATGATATGGTTTGAAGAAGAAGTTTTTGCCAATAGCCTAGATGATTTCTTTGCCAAGAGACCTGTGGATTACACAAAACACGATAAAAGTATAACAGCAGACGATTTATTTTAAAAGTAAATATATTATATGGAAAACAGACTTTGGTGGGTCAATGATGAGAGTGAGCAGGTGCTAAACCGCGGCTACCTTTTGAAGGGTGAGACCGTAGAAGGTGCTATTGATCGTGTCACCACGGCAGCAACCCAAAGACTGTATAAACCAGAACTTAAGGAAGCATTTATCGAAATGATATCCAGAGGATGGATGAGTCTTAGCTCTCCTATCTGGGCCAATATGGGCACTGAACGTGGTTTACCCATTTCATGCTTCAATGTACATGTACCAGACTCAGTAGAAGGTATCACGCACAAGCTAGGTGAAGTCATCATGCAAACCAAAATAGGTGGCGGAACATCTGGATATTTTGGAGAATTGCGAGAAAGAGGAAGTGCCGTGTCAGATAATGGAAAAAGTTCAGGAGCGGTGAGTTTTATGAGATTATTTGATACCGCAATGGATACTATATCTCAAGGTGGTGTCAGAAGAGGTGCATTCGCTGCGTATCTGGATATAGATCATCCTGATATAGATGAATTTTTAACAATAAAGAACATCGGTAGCCCTATACAAAATCTGTTCAACGGCGTCTGTGTGCCAGACTATTGGATGCAAGAGATGATAGATGGAGATCGCAAGAAAAGAGAGACTTGGGCAAAGCTCCTAGAAAGCAGACAACAAAAAGGATTGCCATACATTTTCTTTTCGGATAACGTCAATAGAAATAAGCCGCAAGTTTATAAGGATAAAGAAATGACCATCCATGCGAGCAATCTTTGCTCAGAAATAGCATTACCATCTACTGTAGATGAGTCATTTATATGCTGTCTTTCGTCTATGAATCTTGAATTGTATGACGAATGGAAAGATACAGAAGCCGTAAAAATGGCTATTTTCTTTTTGGATGCTGTGCTTCAAGAATTCATAGCAAAGACCGAAGGTAATCACTACCTTGGATCAGCCAATAAATTTGCAAAAAGACACAGAGCTTTAGGGCTTGGTGTACTGGGATGGCATTCCTATCTACAAAAAAATATGATTCCATTTGAAGGTTTGCAAGCTAAAATGTTGACTACCACTATTTTTAAGGATATAAGCGAAAAAGCAGAAAAAGCAAGTCGTGAATTAGCTAGAATATACGGTGAACCTGAAGTACTCAAAGGATATGGTCTTAGGAATACAACATTGATGGCCATTGCACCTACTACTTCATCTTCCGCAATATTAGGACAAACATCACCAGGTATCGAACCATTTAGTAGTAATTATTATAAAGCTGGATTATCTAAAGGTAACTTCATGCGTAAAAATAAATATCTACGTGCACTCCTATCTGAAAAAGGCCTAGATAACGAAGATACGTGGCGGTCGATAATGCTAAATCATGGAAGTGTCATGCATCTTGAAGAACTGACCACTGAAGAGAAAGATGTTTTCAAGACCTTTAAGGAAATAAGCCAACTAGAGATCATCCAACAAGCTGCCATCAGACAAAAATACGTAGATCAAGCACAAAGTCTCAATCTAAATATACCATCCAGCCTTCCTGTTAAAAGTGTGAATCAGCTTATCATGGAAGCATGGAAATTGGGTGTAAAAACCTTATACTACCAGAGAAGCCAAAGTGTGTCCAAGGAATTGGTCAATAATCTTGTTACTTGTAGTAGCTGTGAGTCTTAGAAATGTGGCTTACTTTCAGATATAATCTGTCTGATTTTACATCTTTATAATTCAAAATTAAAGCCGGAATTTCGCTTACTTTCGTACACTGACTCGTCGAATGCATATAATCGTGCTGGTCGATGTGACACTGACTCCTCTATTTCTCCAAGATCTTTGAGTATCTCAAGTGCATTCAGCTTGCGTCTGAAATTGCGCTTATCTAATTCTATATTCAAGATTACTTCGTAAAGTCTTTGCAACTGCAACAAGCTGAATTTTTTTGGTAAAAGATTGAAGCCTATTGGTTGTTCCCTTATTTGTTTTTGCATCTTCTTATGACAAGAGTGCATGATTTCATAGTGATCAAAAGCTAGTGTTCTAATTTCTTTGACAGGAATCCATTGTAAACTAGCATTTTTTTCTAAATGAGCCAGATGATCTTCATCTATTTTGATTAGGGAAAAGTAAGCCACTGTAATAACTCGTCCTAGTGGATGCCGGTTCAAATCACTAAAAACCTGCACTTGTTCAAGATACACATCGGTAAATCCTGTTTTAGCGATTAGTACTCTTTTTGCTGCTTCATCTGTTGTTTCATCTGGGTGAACTAAGTCACCTAGAAGAGAGTATTCATGCTCGAATGGAGGCATATCGCACTTAGAAACCAGTACCTTTAAAGCATCATCATCATATCCAAAAATCACACAATCGACAGAAACGGCCGATTTGAAGTCATTATGGATTTGAGTCAGCCATGTATTTATGTTTTGAACAGAGCCGGAAGACATTTTTTGACCTTTGTTTGAGCGTGAAGATAGCCGAAATATTATTTTTTGCAAAATTTTTAAACAATATTTAAAACAATGTATTGTATGTGGATGAAAATATCCATTTGGTGCATTGGTAAGACAGATGAAAAATACCTTATAGAAGGTATAGACAAATATCTCTTACGACTCAAACATTATTGTAAGGTAGATTTTGAGACATTCAA
>CALFYH010000357.1 GCA_937952155.1 uncultured Saprospiraceae bacterium | reverse complement strand
CTTTTCTTCTATGGTTTGTGGTGCAAAAGGGGCAAGGTCATATTCCTTTATTTTTTCCAGATAGTTTTTAACATCATCAGCGGATCGTGCAGCCAATCTTCCTACTGCAAAATATGGATCCGGATAATTGCCTTCTGAAAAAAGCATGTTATCAGATCCTGAATAACCAAAAGTTGGTATAAAAAACACAAATTCATTGTAGTTTATTACGTCATTTGCTGTTCTAATATATGGATATTCCAATCCTTTGCCAATGAGAAATACAAACTTTGTTTCTGACCAATTTTCCTTCATAAAAGCTGCAAATTGTTTTACACCTTGAAAGTGTCTATCAATGCCATATCCAAAATGGTCATAAATATCTTGAATATCAACAATTTCAGTTTTATAGCCACCACCTATTTGGCTGCTTCGATAGTCGGCATATTCTTGGACGTAATTAGGGCCAGTTGCATATAACGCTTTATGTGAAATAATTACATATTGTTGGCCTACGCTTGCAAAACTCTTAGGTTTGAAATTTGTAATTGATGGCACAACCTTTATACCATCGGTTGAATTTGTTAGATAATATGTTGTGCTTCTTGATGATCCATCTATAATTGCCTGCAATTTATTTCCCGATTGTTTTGTGCTATACCTTATTTTGTTTTTTGGATCATACAACACAGCACCATCACCTGCATTATTGAAATTTATAATTTCTAATAATCGCTGGGAAGGCATTTCTGTCATTGCAAAGTCGTAATTTGATTTACCTCCGAAATCAAATTCCCGAGGATAAACAATTCCCACATTTGCTAAGAAGTGTCTGTCTTCGGCGGATTGAATATTATTGACCTTTAAAAGGTTATCGGCAACAATTTCATTTTTACTCAAATTGATATTAAATTGAAGTGTTTTTTTCCCTTCTGATGTTTTTGTTTGTTTGAGAATGCCGTTCCATAGTATTTCTAATTTCGAATAATTGCTATTCAAACCCATTCTTAACGATAATGTAGGATCTGGGCCAGATGAAACTAAATGTGAACTTTTAAGGGTAATATTAGAAGATTGTAACACATCATTACAAAATCCTTCACTTGGTTCAAATATGGTATTTATTATTTTATTTTCAGCGTTTTTATAATGTATTTTTGAAAACACCAGCTTTTCCTCATGCAAATAATAGGGAAATGGTGTAAGATTTGTTGATCCGAAATTCGGGTTCTTTAGCGTATATCTAATATTATTTTTCTCAGGTGATATTGCCAAAAAGTATGCGTTGGTATCATTTACCAAAGAATAATCAGGATTCAATAGGTCTTTACGCCAGTCAGCATACAATAACGAATCCAAACCAATTGTATTTTTTTCTCCATAAAACTCTATATGATCTCCGGGACCGAAATCATTGTCACTTACATAAAGTGCCTGATCAGTTCCGTAATTTATCATTTGCAAATCTGAACCGTTGATTTTTGTATCTATAAACCCGGCGGCAACCATTTCTTCGTAGGTCAACTTATAAATTCCATTCTCAGCAACTTTCAGTTTTAAGTAATTTTTAGACGGATTGATCCATTCATTGCCAAATTTCTTTTGCGCATCGACATGAAAAGCTAGCTGTGATAGCACCAATATCATTAAAATAATTCTATATTCAATTTTCATATTAAATAAATACATAATTTGTTAATAATTATAAATGACAACGTAACGGCAAAAATACGTCAATTAGTATAAATAAATGTTAAAATGGTATTGAGATGTCAAAAAATATACAAAATATGACGTAAATTTTAACTAAAGATACAAAGATCGGTTTGTGTACGCGTATTTATTCTTGGATATAAGCATGTATTTAATAACGATTTCTATATGGTATTTGTTGACAAACCAGCTATTTTGGCCTAAGCTAATGCTAGTCATATTAGAAATGTAGCATGGGTAATGTCCAATACAACCAAAAGTTGTGTACTTCATTGCGGTGTTTACTGCATATTTTTATTTAATATCAGACTTCAAGATGACAATAATATTCAAATAGGGCCTTATTATGGTTTTTAATTACTTACTTTTGCATTTTTATTTTTGGAATGAATTTAAAATTGATAAGGCTTGGCCAAAAATCACATAATTTCAAAGTAAAGCCAAATCTTTGTAAGTAAAGTAGCATATGTCCGATAAAATACAAGTGACTCCGTATCACAGTTCCGATGGCTCAAAAAAACATCAGGTTACCCGAATGTTTGATAAAATTGCGCCATTTTATGATAATTTAAACCGGGTACTTTCATTGGGTATCGATATACAATGGCGCAAAAAGGCGATCAAATTGCTCAAAGCTGAAAATCCTAAAACCATTCTCGATATAGCGACAGGCACAGGTGACTTAGCTATCGAGGCGGCTCGAAGTATCAAACCAGAAAAGATCATCGGCTTGGATATTTCTCCAAACATGTTGAAAATTGGCGAACAGAAAATCGAAAAACAAAATTTGCAAAACGTCATCAGTATGGAAGTAGGTGACAGCGAAAATTTGCGCTTCGAATCTTTGAGTTTTGACGCAGTAATGGCTGCCTTTGGTGTCAGGAATTTTGAAAACCTCGAAAAAGGACTATCTGAAATGTACCGCGTTCTGAAACCTGGAGGAACAATTATGGTATTGGAATTTTCGAAACCCAAACATTTTCCGCTAAAACAACTATTTAATATATACTTTAAAAATATTTTGCCCGTTATAGGTAGGTTGAAATCAAAAGACGAAAAGGCGTATAAGTATCTGTATGAATCGGTACAAGTCTTTCCGGATTATGAAACTTTTTTAGATATTCTCAAAAGTTTGGGTTTTACTGAAGCCCGATACAAAGTTTTAAGCGCAGGCATATGTTGTATTTACCTTGCAAAAAAGTAGGCATTCTTTTACTGGCGCTCACATGGTTGACTTCGCTCAGCGCGCAGATAGGTGGTCGGGACAATTACAATTTTAGAGATTTTAACCGTAAATCTTATTATTTCGGTATCAATGTCGGATTTAATAGTTCAGGATATAAGTTGCACCAATCTGGTTTTTTTATAAATAATGACAGCATTCTGGTCACAGAAGGTAAAAGCGAAATTGGTGTTAACATGCACATGATTACCAATTTGAAATTGGGTGAATATTTTGATTTTAGGTTTCTTCCTGGGTTTTCGTTTGCACAACGTGGGTTTGAATATACGTCAGTTTCTGATTCGAAAGTATTCGAAAGGAAAATAGAATCGGTATTTTTTGAATTGCCATTTCATATTAGGTTCAAATCCGAACCATATAAAGACAAGCGCCTTTTTGTGGTAGCAGGACTCAAATACAGCTATGATGTGCAGACCAATTCTAAGTCTAGAAAGAGTCTTATAAAGATTGCACCACATGATTTTCAGTACGAAGTAGGTGTGGGACTGCAAATGTTTTACCCATACTTTATATTCTCACCAGAAATTAAATTTTCAAGAGGTCTAGGCAATATACTGATCTATGATCGCACTCAAAACGAAGCGCGTGTTTTGGAAAATGTAGTATCACAAATATTTACCATTTCCTTTAACTTTGAAGGGTAAACCTTTGAATTTAGTCGGGTATTGTGTGGTAAATCACCTGCATTTTTCCCATAAAGTTCATTATTTAAGTAAAATTCAAAATACACGAAATGTCAAAAATTATTATATTCTTTTTGTTTTGTATCTCGAATATTGCCTTGTTGGGTCAAAATATTACCATAAGTACTGAAAGGAATCCCAATGAGCCATCCATTATGATGAATCCTAAAAATCCTGCTCAACTGATTGCTGCATGCAATATCAATAGCTATTATATCAGTCAGGACACAGGCAGAACGTGGAGTACACACCGATTGACATCTTCGCATGGAGTTTGGGGCGACCCTGTAATTTCTGTAGATACAGTAGGCCATTTTTATTTCTTTCATTTGTCCAATCCAGCCGATGGCAATTGGATAGATCGTATAGTTTGCCAAAAAACGGTCGACCATGGTCAGACTTGGAATGATGGTTCATATACAGGGCTCAATGGTACTAAAGCACAAGACAAACATTGGTGTGACATAGATAGAACAGACAATACCTTGTATCTAACATGGACACAATTTGATTCTTATGGTTCAGGTGATCCGGCCCTAAAGAGTAATATCCTTTTTTCGAAATCTACAGATCAAGGCGAAACTTGGTCTCCTGCCCTAAAAATAAACCATATTGATGGTGATTGCATTGATAGTGACAATACAGTCGAAGGTGCTGTACCAGCTGTAGGACCTGAAGGTCAGATTTATGTAGCATGGGCTGGACCTAATGGAATTGTTTTCAACAAATCAACAGACAAGGGCAATACGTGGCTCGATAAGGAGATCAAAATAGATCCTATGCCCACTGGTTGGGACTATTCCATACCTGGAATATCAAGGGCAAATGGACTTCCTGTTACCGTTTGTGACCTTAGCAACGGCCAATATCGAGGTACCATTTATGTTAACTGGACAGACCAACGAAATGGTAGTGACGATACGGATGTATGGCTTGCAAAATCTACTGATCAAGGTGCAACTTGGTCTTCTCCTATCAGAGTCAATGATGATGCCGCCGGCAAACAGCAATTTTTTACTTGGATGGCAATTGATCAAACAACTGGTTTCTTGTATTTTGTCTTTTATGATCGTAGAAATCACGACAATTTGGCTACTGATGTGTATATGGCAGTATCGCAAGATGGCGGCCAAACATTTATAAATCGGAAAATATCAGAAACACCTTTTGTGCCGAATGATGGTATTTTTTTTGGTGATTATACCAATATTGTAGCACATAATGGTATCGTAAGACCTATTTGGACGCGATTGCATGAAGGTAGCCTTAGTGTGCTTACTGATGTTACGCCTATCGAAAAGACATTGAACACTTCAGTAAAGGAAAGTCAAGCAAGTACAGAAACTAAGTTTACAAATTTTCCGAATCCGTCAAAAGATGTCAGTTATGTATCGTACAAATTGAAAAAAAATACTGTTGTATCATTGGCAATCCATGATATAAACGGGCAGTTGATAAAGACCATTATTGATCATGAACTCAGGCCATTTGGTTCTTATATTGATGAAATAAATTTGAAACAGATGGCACTTGTTACGGGTGTTTATCTCATTAGACTCAATCTAGATGGGAAAACAAAAACCGAAAGACAGGTTGTTGTTCATTGATTTTTATTGATTGAAAAATTGGATTTAAATGCTTCACGCAATTATATAAAATGAAAAAAGTAGTCATCATCGATAATTACGACTCATTTACGTATAATCTAATGCATTTGATCCGTGAGATAACAGGAGAAGATGCAGCTGTTTTACTTAATGATAAATTCGAAATCGAAGAACTAGAGCAATATGATTATTTAATATTGTCGCCAGGTCCAGGTTTGCCTGATGACGCAGGCTTGTTGAAACAAGTCATAGAAACCTATGCACCAACTAAAAAAATATTTGGTGTATGTCTGGGCCTTCAGGCAATCGGTGAGGTATATGGTGGCAAGCTAAAAAATCTAAATACTGTATTTCATGGCATGAAAACTACAGTCTGTCAGACGGAAGAACATGATCCCATTTTTTTGGGAATAACCAAATGTTTTGATGCTGGTAGATACCATTCTTGGGTGATCACATCTGATGGTTTTCCAGATGCATTGGTGGTTACAGCATTGGATGAGGATGGTCAGATCATGGCAGCACGACATCGTACTTTCCACACATACGGCGTGCAGTTTCATCCTGAGTCTATCATGACACCTGGTGGGAAAAAAATGCTGACGAACTTTTTGCTTGTCCTGATGTGGACGGTGGACTTATCGGTGGTGCTTCTCTCAAGTCGCGTGAGTTTACCAATATTATCAAATCTCGTATGTAGATTTTCGGACACGGAGAAAAGAAGGAATGCATATTTTCATTTCTCCGTGTTTTTATAAACACCGTATTCCAATGAAAACATTATTCCTTTCTTTATTTTCTCTTGTTTGTTTGATAGGTTGCCAACGCCCTGGAACAAAGCTTTTAAATGGGGGTATTATTGTAAAAGAAGGACTGATGGATTGTTTTCAGTCAGGATTACAAGCCAATGGCCGCGAAGTATGGTGCGAAGCCTCGGCAGTGATGTACGACGGGAAAAATCTTACCCTTGCCAACGATAAAGATATGCCCAATGCCGATGCTGCGGTATTTTATTGGGTGTATTCAGAAAGTAATATGGGAGCCAATAAGCCTACTTATCTTACCCAAAATCTTTTCAAAACCAGTCAAAAATATGAAGATT
>CALFYH010000356.1 GCA_937952155.1 uncultured Saprospiraceae bacterium | reverse complement strand
ACGCTCCAAGCGTGATGCGCTAACCGGACTGCGCTACGCCCCGTATTTTCTCTTTAGTTTGTTTCACTATCCCTGCGACACTCACGCTCCAAGCGTGATGCGCTAACCGGACTGCGCTACGCCCCGTATTTTCTCTTTTAGTTTGTTTCACTATCCCTGCGACACTCACGCTCCAAGCGTGATGCGCTAATCGGACTGCGATACGCCCCGTATTTTCTCTTCAGTTTGTCTCGACATCCATGCGACACTCACGCTCCATGCGTGATGCGCTAACCGGACTGCGATACGCCCCGTATTTTCTCTTCAGTTTGTTTCGCCATCCCTGCGACACTCACGCTCTAAGCGTGATGCACTAACCGGACTGCGCTACGCCCCGTATTTTCTCTTCAGTTTGTTTCGCCATCCCTGCGACACTCTCGCTCCAAGCGTGAAGTGCTAATCAGACTGCGCTACAAGCCATATATTACAAATCCTACTAGAATGGCGGTGGAGGGGGGATTCGAACCCCCGGTACCGTTTCCAGTACGACAGTTTAGCAAACTGTTGGTTTAAGCCACTCACCCACCCCACCGTGGATAATTTACTACTTAATCACTCCAATAAAACAATCAGATTTGAGTGACATAAGTGCCTTTCTTCAAAAGCGACGCAAAGATAGAATTACTGATAACAAATACAAATAAAAAATAACAATTATTTTAAAAAATGTTTAAATATATCCTTTGTTACCAGAAAAAACGTGGGACATACTGGACTCGAACCAGTGACCCCTACCTTGTCGAGGTAGTGCTCTAAACCAACTGAGCTAATATCCCAATATTCTAAAGTGACTTTAATTCTGCTATTAATTGCGGGGCATCTTTATACCCTGGCGATACTCTGATAGGTTCCAAATTTTCATTTAAATAAACCAATGTTGGATAACTCAACCTGCCTTGCAATAATTCTAAGGCCAACATATTTACACCATTTCTACCAGATGATTGCCAATTATATGTTTGTCCTCTAAAACTCAAAGTTTCTTTTTGCTCGGCATTAAACTTAACGACATGAAAATTTTCATTTAAATACTTGATGAGCTCAGGATCTGTAAAAGTCTTTTTATCCATAACTTTACACCATCCACACCAATCCGTGTACACATCAATTAAAAACTTTTTGTCATTGTTTGATGCTCCAAGTTTGCCCGCCTCTTCAATTGTCAACCACGTCAATGTTCCATTTCCATTTTGGCTTCCAGAATTTTTACAACTTAGCCCAACAAAAACAAAAACTGCGTATAACATTATTAACTTCATGACCAAAAACTTTTTTTTGCGGTGCAAATATATTTAGTATTTCTAATACTTCCTAAACATTTACCAAAGTTGATTGCACTTTTTTTACAAGTGAGTTTACTTTATCCTTAAAAATGGTATCTGTATCCATCATATCCTTCACAGTTTTTAGTGAGTGTATAACAGTACTGTGATCTCTTCCACCAAATGAATCTCCTATGACTTTCAAGGAACTGTTGGTGTAATTTTTAGCTAAGTACATACTCAATTGTCTTGCCATAACAACTTCACGCATTCTGGTTTTTGATTGCATCTTTTCGATAGGAACATCAAAAAACTTTGCAACCAATTGCTTGATATTTTCGACTGATATCTCTTTATCTACTTGCGATACAAACTGACGAATGACCTCTTTTACAAGCTTAATGTCTATGCTTCTTTTATTAAGTGTGGATTGGGCCACTAGAGAAATAACCACTCCTTCTAATTCTCTAATGTTATTTTTTATATGTGTACAGATATATTCTTTGATGTCTGATGGCAATGAAAGATCTTCTTTTTCAAGCTTCATGTCCAGAATCTTAATCCTAGTCTCTAAATCAGGTGTTTTTAGATCCGCTACTAATCCCCACTTAAATCTTGAAATCAAACGTTCATCCACGTCTGTCAAATCCTTTGGTGATCTATCAGATGTCAAAATAATCTGTTTCCCTGTCTGGTGAAGTTGATTAAAAATATTAAAGAATATTTCCTGTGTTTTGGGCCTATTGGATAAAAACTGGATATCATCTATAATCAACACATCTATCATGTGATAAAAATTGATGAAATCATTGACACTATTACCTTTTATGGCTTGTATTACTTGATTGGTAAATTTTTCAGTTGTTACATATAACACTTGTTTCTCTTCAAGATTTTGAAGTATCTCATTGCCTATTGCATGCGCGAGGTGTGTCTTTCCAAGACCGACATCACCATATATAACTAACGGATTAAATGCTGTTCCTCCTGGTTTTTTAGCAATCGCCAAACCAGCAGAGCCAGGAAATTTATTACAATCACCCAATACAAACTTATCAAAAGTATAGTTTGCATTTAACTGGGAATCTATTTTAATCTTCTTTATTCCTGGGATTACGAAAGGATTTATTAGTTTAGGCTCTTCAATCACAGGTACTAATTCATCTTTTGTTTTGTCTTTTGTACCTCCACCTATTTTTCTATGATTTTCAACTAAAATGTTGTATTCCAATCTACCATTATATCCCAATTCCCTTTTTACTGCCTTTCGAAGGATATCGACATAATGCTCTTCTAGCCATTCATAAAAAAACTTATTAGGCACTTCTATAGTAATGACTTCCCCAGCTAGCCTCACTGGCTTTATAGGTTCAAACCATGTCTTAAATGGTTGAGGCGATATACTTTTTCTTATTAAATCGAGACAGTTGTTCCAGACAAGTATATGATCCTTTATCATTTAAAATAAATAAAATGTTTTAAAAATATTCTCCTATGTAACCTCAAAACTCTATCAGGCTTATCGGCTAAGCTTCACCATATCCATACGCACTTCAGGATCGTAATTTCGGGAGTGATGCAAAAGTCTTACAATTTTTACTCAAAAAAAAACTTAACGTTAATAATTTTCATATATTTTTTTTTATTATAAAGAACTCATTGTCAATTACATACATTAACAAATTACACTTATACATCTACCTATGTATCAATGCATTAAAATTGACATATTGTACTAATTAATAAAATGCTGACTACATAGCCAGTTATGAATTAGGCCCAACTAATAGGTTTTTACACGTGATACAAGTACCTTTTTTGTTCTTTTCGAAGAATACATCAATCCGACCCAAGATGATTCCTGCCCATCCAACTTGATTAATCAATACTGGATTGCCCACCTTGTTTTTCATCCTTTCTGGCTCTTTCAGAAAGGTATGCGTATGGCCACCCAAAATGAGATCTATATTTTCGCTGTTTTCTGCCAAATACCGATCGGATATTTTATTTTCATCCGGTCCATACTTATATCCTAAGTGGGAAAGGCAAATCACATAATCACATTTTTCTTCATTTTTCAGGTATGAAGCCCACTTTTGCGCGGCGGCAATTGGATCGTTATACACCGTCTCTTTGTATAAAGATTGTGGTACCAAGCCATTGAGTTCAATACCAAGTCCGAAAACTCCGATTTTCAAACCACCTTTATGGAATATTTTGTATGGTTGAGTTTTACCTTTCATGACTGTATTGTCAAAGTTATAATTGCTTACAATCAAAGGGAAATTTGCATGCACCAACTGTCGATTTAGGCCATCTATGCCACCATCAAAATCATGATTACCAATTGTCCCTGCATCATAACCTAATTCTGACATTAACTTAATTTCTACTTCCCCACCAAAAAAGTTAAAATATGGCGTGCCTTGAAACATATCGCCCGCATCTAGCAGCAACACATTTTCCTGTTCTTCACGGACTTTTTTGATCAGTGTGGCTCTTTTGGCTACACCACCTAAGCCTTCGTTTTTGCTGCCATCCATAGGAAACGGTTCTATTCGACTGTGTACATCATTCGTATGTAAGATGGTCAACCTTGTTATTTCAGGTTCCTTATCTGATGCAATCAGCGGATATGCACCTGTAGATAAAAGCAGTCCTGAATAAGTGGTATTTCTGATAAAAGTTCGTCTGTCCATCATTTTATTCTACGATTCTTTTTTCTGTATTTGATTTAATATTTATATTCCTAAGTTTGTTTTCACGTAAATGATTTATCACCATATCCCTTATAAGCGCACCAGTATTATGTGACTCCAACTCCTTAAGAAAAGTTAAATTGTCACCACCGTTTGCAATGTAGTCAGGCAAAGCTACATTATATACTTTGTCATTATCAAGCAGTACATTCTTAATTTTGATATTTTTAGCTTTGCCATAAGCTATCTCAAAATATACATTTCTACTCACTGGCCATCCACCAGACTCTGCCATTTTGTCGAATAATTGTTGAACATGGCTGCCCTTCATCTCGACTATATACATAATATTGTCAAAGGGCATCAATTCATAAATCTTACCGACAGTTACATCTCCTTTCGGAATAGCTGGCAACCTAATTCCTCCATAATTTTGGATAGCGAAATCCAAGGAATCTGTAACCAATTTTTGGGATTCTTCCAATAAAACATCTGTAAACCAATTGGTAAGATTGGATGAAGGCTTTCCTTTGGTCAATTCCTGTTCACAATAAGAAATAACCTCATTCATGGTTTTATCCAATTGCAGTTTATACGGCTCTATGATTCCTGCCGCTTTGACATCAACTGGAAATGACGCTTTCTCTATTCTATACGTTCTCGCTTTGGTATCGGCAAGGTGCCATTGCTTGCCACAAGATGTTAAAAATATTGACAGTAAAATGAATATATACCTCATACTTATTCTAGTTTAACCTTTATAATTATTATTACATCAACAATTCGGCCTCACTTCTGACAGCTGATCTAGCGTAAACGATTGGATCTGCCTTAGATTGTATAAGTCGATTTCTTACCTGATCTATAAATTCGGCTTGTGTGGTGCCATTTGATTCTGAAATCACAGTTTGCATTTGTTCTTTGGCTATGCGGATGATTTTCCACAAATTCTCGCTAATATATACTTGCTGTGTGACATTGTGCTCGTATTCTTGCTGGATGGCGATCAACAACGCATTGCGCAACTCCGCTACACCCATAGCTGGATGTGAAAGTCTATACGTCAGATTGTCCAACGAAATACGTTCGCAAAGCATCATCAATCTTTCGTATGCCTGCAACTTGAGTGGCGTGATGTCCTTGCTCTGATTTTGCCTAAATTTCAGCTGCTCCAAATGATACTGTTGGCGAAGAAAATTTTTAAACAAAAAATAAACCGTGATAAAAACGATCAAAGCGGGTATAGAATACTTTAATATCTCCAAAAAACTCTCCATATTATAAAATTGTACTTATCTGTCTAATTTAGAATTAATTTAATTAAGTGAACCAATTAATGGTAAAATCTGTTAAAAGTTCAAATATTGAACAATAATCAGAGTTTTAGTACAAATCTTCATTATTTTTGCAATAATTTTTTATCTTTAACATATCATGT
>CALFYH010000355.1 GCA_937952155.1 uncultured Saprospiraceae bacterium | reverse complement strand
AGTGACTGGAGTTCAGACGTGTGCTCTTCCGATCTATTCCTCCTGGATTAATTTTTGTAGAAATCGAAGGTAAGACTGAAAAGTTTTTTAAGTTATAATTATTTTAATTTGCAAAAGGAATTTTAATGAAATTCAATTTATTTGTAGTAGTATGTTTTTGTTTTCTAGTAGAACAAAATTACGCACAGTGTTTGTATCAGGCATATGAAGGTTTTAATGGCCCTATAAACACAGCAATAGAAGGCCAATCTGGTGGCACTGGTTGGGCAGAACCTTGGGATGTACAGAATAATAATACTTCTGTACCTGGCTATCAGATAAGTAATGCGTCACTTAATTACAGCGATTTGCAAAATCTCTATCACCATATGAGTGGCGGAGACATGTACTTATCTATGGGACGAAGGTTGAATACTGCAGATGGTGGACCGTTCGATAATTTAGTGGCTGAATATCAAAATGGTATCGGCACACAAACTGGTGATACTTTATGGGTTAGTTGTATGATCAGAAAAGATCAGAATAACGATCAAAGAATGACTTTTGACCTACATCAATCTCAGTTGCCGTGGTATTGGAACCAAGCTACGGATGATAATATTGGATTTGGGTATTTTGGTTCTTCCTATCATGTTGGTGGTCAAAGAAGGTGGCACATGCGTATAAATAATAATTATTACGATAGTGGTGTAAATGTGGTAGTTGGCAATACCTATCTAATGGTATTCAGACTAATCTTTAATACAAATAATACTGAAGTCAATTTGTATATTAATCCCACAAACTTGGGTAATCAATTACCAACAACGCCTACATTATCACAAAATTCGGGAAGAAGTAACATCATACGAAGCTTATCGGTGTTTTTGGGTGACATGCACAGCAATGGAAGTATTGATGAAGTCCGATTTGCTTCTTCTTATGCCTGTGTCACACCTGATGCAGAAGTGACTGTAAACTTACCACCACAAGCATCTTTTACTTCTAGTACTACCAACGGCCAGAGACCACTAAATATCAATTTCAATGGTTCAGCATCATTCGATCCAGAAGGACAAAATATAACTTATGCTTGGAATTTCGGTGATGGAAGTCCCGTAGTAAGCGGTAGTGCTGTGGTTAGTCATACCTTTACAGCGTTGGGTCATTTGCCAGTATCGCTCACCGTCACAGACAATCTTGGGCTCCAACATACAAGTACACAACTAGTCACCATTTTGGATGAAAATGGTACTTTCCCTTGTCTAACTTCCTTGACACCATTACAATCCGTATCATGTGGGCAAGCTAATGGTAGAATTAGAGTCAATGCTGGTCAAAATACCTTTGCACTATACAATGCATCAAATAACCTTATGACCACAACCAATACGAATGAATATCACAATCTAGCTGTCGGTACGTATAGACTTTACGTGCAAGGTACTGGTACGTTTGTATGTAGGGATACTTTTGATATATTCATGCAAACAGACAGTACTACTTGCCCTGGATGGCAACCACAAGCTTGCAGTATGGAATTGGGCACTAATATGAGTGGCTTTGCCGATTGGCAATTCGAACGACCAATGAAGAATTTATTCAAAACGATAAGACACGAATATATAGGATATCTCTCTGACTGTTATTGTTGGAATTCAGATGTTGCCGACCAACTAATCATGGATTCAAACGGTTACCCAACGCATATACCGCAAACTACAACTGCCGGACCAAATACTTTGATTCGATATATGATATCTTCAGAAGGTGGCAATCTAACCCAAGATACTACCTATGTCATCCTATACGAAGGTAGCGGCACTATTGGACTTGGTGGCGCGCTCAATATTATTAGTAATACCGCAAATAGATTGGTATTTGTACCCACAGCAAATGGAAATATTGATTTAAGTATCTTAACATCTACCTTGGGTAATCATGTAAGAAATATTAGAATTTTAAAACTACAAGATGAATATGCAAATTTAGAAACCGACCCTTTCTATTCTGAATTTAAAGAAAAAATTGCTCCATTTTCTGTTCTACGCTTTATGGATTGGGGCAATACCAACGGCAATACCAATATAAATTGGGCCACCCGGGCAAATCAAAATTACTTCACATATGCCGGAACTAAAGGTGTACCCTACGAAATCATGATTAAGCTCTGTAATGAAACACAAAAAGATGCTTGGATTTGTGTGCCACATCTGGCTGATGATGATTACATTACGCAGATGGCGACACTTTTTAGGGATCAATTGGATGGAAATCTCAATATTTATCTTGAATACAGCAATGAAGTATGGAACTGGATCTTCTCCCAAGCACATTATAATAACAACAATCGTCCGCTAAACTTGAGTTATGGAAGAGCTATGGCCGAAAGAGCTGGCAAAACCTTTAGAATCTGGCACAATGTATTCGGTGACGAACGATGTCGCGTGAAAAGGGTACTTGGATTACAAGCAAGTTTTAATGGATTGAATGAAGAAATCTTGTCACAATTACCTCAGGATGAATGGGACTTTGGCTCGCCAACCCATTATTTCGGTTTAGATCATGGTGTGACAGGAACGCCACGGTTGGATATACTTGGCAGTGCAGCTACTGTGACAGATATTATGACCAATGCCGCCAATAGCTTTAATGCTTTCAAACCTTTGGTAAAACAAGATTATCGGCTCATCAAGTTATTTGGTAAAAAAATCATTACGTATGAAGGTGGCCAACATTTTGTAGGCAATTCTTTTGGTATCCCATATCCATACCAACAAGCAATGTGGGATGCACAAAATAGCCAAGCCATGTACAATATGTATGACATGATCCACGACACCATCAGAAGTTGGGGAAACGAATTGGCAACCAATTTTAGTCTGGCTTCGGTACAAGAAAGTGTGTATGGCTCTTGGGGCGTAATTCCAGATATTGATATCCAACCACCTTATATGACTACAGCTAAAAAGTACCAAGCATTACTCGATAATCTGCCACCTTCATCTTGTCGTTCAAGCTATCATTGGACTGGTAGATCCAGCAATCTATGGTCGGATGTATGTAATTGGGATAAGACTAAATTGCCACAGATAAATTCGACGGTTTATATTCCCAACAATACACCATACCAGCCTTGGGTTGATGTACCAACAGAAATAAAAATGATATCTTTGGCTACAAATGCTTTGCTCACTGTATTAACGGGAATGCAGCTGACGTTGAATGGAGAATGATAATTCGTAGTTTTCAATAAAAGTTACAACTATTTTTCAAGTGTATCTGTTGCAACTGTATTTGGCACCAAAAAAGTCTCATGCAATTACACATCAACAATGCTTTTACAAAATCATTACCTGCTGATGAGATCACAGACAATTACGTGAGACAAGTAAAAGGTGCATGTTTTTCATTTGTAAATCCAACGCCTTGTACTGCACCAGTCTTATTACACTTTGCGCCGGATGTAGCCGAAAATGTAGGGATTGATCAAGTCGATGTAGAAAGCAAACAGTTTCTAGATGTCTTTTCGGGAAATGAGATTTATCCAAATTCGAAACCATATGCTATGTGTTATGGTGGTCATCAATTTGGGCATTGGGCAGGGCAATTAGGAGATGGAAGAGCAATCAATCTTTTTGAAACTGTACATAATGGCAAACCATGGACATTGCAACTCAAAGGTGCCGGATTGACACCGTATTCGCGACATGCAGATGGTCTGGCTGTTTTACGATCCTCGGTGAGAGAATATCTATGTTCTGAAGCTATGTACCACCTTGGTGTACCTACAACCAGAGCATTGTGCCTTGTATCCACTGGAGATCAAGTATTGAGAGATGTGATGTACAATGGCAATGCCCAATATGAAAAAGGTGCAATAGTGTGTCGAGTAGCACCTAGTTTTATCCGATTTGGTAATTTTCAGATTTTGGCAGCAAATGGCGACATTGACATACTACAGCAATTGGTGGACTATACAATCACGAACTTTTTTCCACATTTGGGTGCACCCAATAAAGAAAGTTATATCCAACTCATCAGTGAAGTCGCAGATCGTACCATCAATATGATCGTCGAATGGGAACGTGTGGGATTTGTGCATGGTGTAATGAATACTGATAATATGTCTATCCTAGGTCTGACCATAGATTACGGCCCTTATGGTTGGATAGAAGACTACAATCCCGATTGGACACCAAATACCACCGATGCGCAAGACAAAAGATATCGATTTGGTAATCAAGCGAATATAGCAATTTGGAATTTATATCAATTGGCAAATGCCATCTACCCTATCATCAATGAAGCAGAACCATTAGAAAATATCCTCGGAAGGCTACGTGATCAGTACGAAACGGCGCATTACAAAATGATGCTCAAAAAACTTGGTTTGGAAGATGATGGTCAGTTTTCACCAAATAATCTATCAGATTTCGAGCATTTGCTTACGATAAGCGAAATGGATATGACCTTGTTTTTCAGAAACTTAGCCCAATTTAATGGTAAAAATAACTTTGAAATTTTAGAAACTTTGAGTGAATATAGCTATTCAAATAATTTTGATCAATATCTAGGTTTATGGTCCAATTGGCTTTCAGATTATGGGCAAATTATCATCAGTCAAAACCTGCAAAATCGCACAGAGACAATGAACGCCACGAATCCAAAATACGTATTGAGAAATTACATGGCTCAAATCGCAATCGATGCTGCCGACAAAGGAGATTACAGCGTTATTGACGAATTGTATCAATTGCTAACGCAACCTTATGCAGAGCAAAACCATATGTCAAAATGGGCATCCAAACGACCTGAATGGGCGCTAAATAAGGTTGGTTGTTCGATGTTGAGTTGTAGCTCGTGAATCGCAGGAGAGATTTGACAAATTTTAGAAATTTGTTAAATCTATGGGATCGATACGGAGATATACGTCAAGATACATCTGATCAGCCTGCTGATCTTAAGACTTGCAGTTTCATCGACCAACTTTGTTCATGGGTAGTTTTCGAAAGATTTAGGGGATTTATGTTGGGATACGCTGGGATATAAGCAAAAAAGAATCTAGGACAGGAACTTTACTACAAATAATATTATGTAAGGTGATCTTTGGGATTAACGAAATATTATTTATTTTTGCAGAAGATCAAACTTTAGATGTAAAATTACCGTAAAAATCAAATTTAATGAAAACTGAAGCACCACTAAAAATTATCAGAATATTCAAACTACTTCAAAATTTAAGTGAGTTCCCACCAAAAAACGTAGAAAAATTGGCGCAATTGATAGACGTAAGTCCCAAAACTATATATAAAGATTTACATACTATAGAATCACTTGGCTATGAAACAGACAAAGATAATAGTCACAGGTACCAATTGAAACATCATCGACAAATCGAATATCATCTTGATGACACAGAGAAAAAACTAATAATCGGACTTATCAAAGAAGCAGGATTAAGTACAAATACAGTCACAAATATCACACAAAAGCTAAAAACAAACATCTATCCTGATTTAGTAAATTATAAAATCATCAGACAATTGCATATTATCAGAATTCTACTGGAAGCCATAACCCACAAAATGGCAGTTCTATTAATTGACTATCAATCAACGACACCAGGATCCAAAAAGAGAAATAGACATGTACTGCCGATATATTTTGATGAAATGAAAATGAACTTTACAGCATTTGATTTGGAAAAAGGACAAGTACAAATATATAAAGTATCAAGAATGAAAGACATACACGCGGCAAATGATGTGAAGGACAAAATAATTCCTGAAAATTTACCTATGGTCGACGCTTTTGGATTTGCTGGCAATATGTCATTTGATGTAAATTTGTTGTTATCCAAAAGAGCAGCAGCTATTCTAACCGAAGAATTCACTTTAATTGGACAAGACATCACAAACAATATAGATGAAAAATTCCCTTACCAACTTCGCTCAAAAGTATGTGGCTACGAGGGCGTAGGAAGATTTGTCCTTGGCATGCTAACAGAGATAAAAGTGGTGGGCGACGATGGATTTAAAGGATATCTAAGAAAAAAGATAGCTGAGATGACAATTATTTGAAAATGAGTTAATTAAAATAATTTTGAAATATAATATAAATGATTTAATTTTGTGAAAAATCAAATGACATGATTAGTAATCGTATCACTAAGGAACCAGGTAAAAAATCAGGAAAAGCGTGTATTAGAGGAATGAGATTCACGGTGAGTGATGTCTTAGGCTATCTGGCGGCAGGAATGACTATAAGAGAGATTCTTACCGAATGGCCTGAATTAGAAAGAGAAGAC
>CALFYH010000354.1 GCA_937952155.1 uncultured Saprospiraceae bacterium | reverse complement strand
TCCGATCTAGTTGATCCTCTTGGCATTTATCATCATTATAATGGCATTATT
The DNA here is from genome assembly GCA_937952155.1 of uncultured Saprospiraceae bacterium. Lineage (GTDB taxonomy): Bacteria > Bacteroidota > Bacteroidia > Chitinophagales > Saprospiraceae > OLB9. The sequence goes on along the minus strand of CALFYH010000354.1, from coordinate 2,818 downwards.
TACGTTATTCTTGAATTCGCTCAATTACAACCAGTCTGAGCGTTGGTTCAAAAGGATGCAGCTTGTCTCGTCAGCAGCATTCAGTATCGGTCATGGTGGTAATGATGCTCAAAAAGTAATGGGAATTATCATGGCAGCTATGGTAGCTTATGATGCTAGTACTTATAGCCTTGATCACATGGTATGGTGGATACCTATGGCTTGTTATAGTGCTATTGCTTTGGGTACCTTGAGTGGTGGATGGAAAATCATCAAAACCATGGGTACCAAGATAACCAAAGTGACACCATTCGAAGGCGTCGCTGCCGAAACTGCGGGGGCAATAACGCTTTTCCTTACAGAATATCTTAAAATTCCAGTTTCAACAACGCATACCATTACTGGTTCAATTATAGGATCTGGCGCTACCAAACGTCTGTCTGCTGTAAGATGGGGCGTAACTATAAACTTGCTTTGGGCATGGCTTTTGACTATACCTGTAAGTGCTATAATCGCAATGTTGTTCTATTTGATGCTTTCGGCGCTAGGTGTCAATGCTTAATCTCCTATGACATCTCTTATCTGCAAAAACCTTGCTGCATAATAAGGATCATACAAGTGATCTATGACTACGCCTTTTGCCACTGAAGAATGTATGAAGTACAAGGTATCATTCGACCAATGATGCACCAATCCAACGTGGCCAGGTCTATTATTGCGAGCATTTCGCCCTTTAAAAACCATAATATCACCAGGACGGGCATCTTTGATATCCGCGACTCGTTTACCGTCGTGTATCTGAGAGACTGAACTTCTGGTTACATTTTTTCCTACGCCAGACATCAAATATTTTACATAACCAGAGCAGTCAAAAATATGCTTTCCATGTTTGGTTCGATATTTATTGCCGATATATTTTTCTCCTTCCCATAATATTTGTTTCCGCTTATATTCGCTAGGACTGAGTACTATCTGATTGAATACTTCCAAAGGAAATAACAACAAAATTACAAGCCACAAACGATATAATTTTACCATAAACTAAGATAAATATTCTAAAGATTCTTCAGGTTTAAGACAAATAAACGGACTTTTTTGGTAAATCATTATATCTGGAAACTAAAATAGTCAAACTTAACAAATCATTGACAGAATGGTTAAGTGTGATTTATAGAGATTATTGAATGTTGTGAAGGCTTTGAAACTTCTGTAAATACTTCAAGAAGTTTTGTTGAAGCACCTGAAATAACAGTCTGAGTACCGTCATTGATAATTAAAGCTTACGCAAGAATAATTGGAACGTGCGCAAGTTCAGTTTAAGCATCCGCATTAACAATTTGAAGCAACGTCATTGATAAATATAGCACCGTCTTTTATAGTTGAAGCGACTGCAAGTATAGTTGGAGTATCCGCATGTATAGTTGGAGCACCGTCATTAACAAATGTAGCGTCGCCTTTTATAGTTGAAGCACCCGCATTAACAATTGAAGCACCGTCATTAAAAAATGAAGCGCCGTCTTTGATAGTTGGAGCGTTCGCATTAACAATTTAACCGTCCGCAAGTAAAGTTTGCGTGTCAGCAAGAATAAATTAACCTTCTAAAACAGAATAGATAATCAATAGTTTGCCAAAGTCTATTGACTTTGATGGAAGCTATCTGCCGGTCTGTGACTGATGCTTTGGGTTAATTTGAAAAAATTAATGTTGGACGAAAAATATTATTGTCTAAAAAAACAATTACCTTTATACTCTAAGGGAAGAAAAGGAATCGGAAAACCATAAAACAGATATGAGTACACATACTTAAACTTTGCATCATGAAAAACAATCTAAGATACACCAAAATTATGAAGTTTAAAATATCAAAATGGCTAATGTTGTGTCTTTTTATATTGAATGTAGAAATGACTCAGGCTCAAAAAAACGACTACGTTTGGCCTATGGGGTATAATGGAGAATCAACCTTAGAGTTTTTGGAAAGTGACACTGCTCATTATTGGACCCCATTTTCCTTAAATTTTAATTTTGATCCAATGGAGATCAATTATTTCCATAAAAGACAACTAAAGTTTTACTTTACCAATGCATCATTTAGTAATAATAAGGGTGAATTGATATGTTATACCAATGGCATGCATGTCAACGGAAGAAACGACAAAAGGATACAAGGTGGTGACACCATAAATTTTTGTCCATATTGGGAATATCTAGAAGGTAAAACTGAAGAAGGATATGGATTTGCCATACCTCAAGGCGCAATATTTATTGATAATCCAGGCCATGAAAACCAGATGATGCTGTTGACAGTTATTTACAATATAAAAAGCGATACGATTGAGGCATTATGGTATGGAATCATTGAATATGATGATGACTTGAATGCTATGGTTATTAAAAAAGATATCCCAGTCTTAAATAAGAAACTCAAAGATCCTCTTAAAGCTGTAAGGCATGCCAATGGCAGGGATTGGTGGTTGGTAGCCATTAGCAATGATCACAAAACTTTTCATACCATTCTCATTGATCCTAATGGCCCTGTGCTTAAAAACACACAAAAAATAGGTAGATTTCACAACGAATTCAGTATAACAAATGCTGCTTTTTCACCTGATGGAAGCAAATACGCTGTGATAGATGGTCAGTATTGGACTGGTTTAGGTCTACTTTCGGTCTTCAGTTTTGACAGATGTACTGGGTTATTAGGCAATCTGTATTTTGACACCATTTTTATTCCCGAGGGCGGACTTGGGACTGGCGTGGTGTTTTCTCCAGATAGTAAATTATTGTATATAAATAATGATAATAATTTGTATCAGTATGAATTGGATGATTTTTGGAA
>CALFYH010000353.1 GCA_937952155.1 uncultured Saprospiraceae bacterium | reverse complement strand
GCCATGATAATATATTTTTTTTGTCAGATGGCGTGATATTCAAAAAAACTGAAGATGCATCCGCCGATTTTGAATTGTAGTTATCTCCAGATGTAAGCTGAACATAGTAAAAGTACTGTGATGATTCTGTATTCAGTGCTTTGTCTATATAATTGGTATCTATGACTTGAGAAAAGGTCGTGAAAGGTAGCTTGAAGACAGATGTGAATCCGGAATTATCCTTAGACCTAAATATTTCGTACTGATATGGCCCAGGATGCATAATGGTATCAAATTGACTTTTTAATGGTTTGGTCCAGCGTAAATGAATTTCTCCATTTGTTGTACTCGTTTTAATTACAGAAACTTTGGTTATCATGGGCACATCGCGCATCAATACGATACAAGCTTCTTTGGATGGTAAACTTTCGACGATGTTAAACGGGTTTCCAGTTGAAGTCAATTTTGCAAATTCAGCCTGGACCCGATAACAATATGTTTTGCCTCTTTCCGCTGTCTTATCTAAATAAAAATATTTCCCTTGATCCTGTGTAAGCGTCCTATAAGCAATCTTTTGATAAGGAGATCCAGTAAGCCCTGGATTGCAAGTGTCAGGGCTAAAGGTTGTGCTGGCTATCTTTCTCCATACCGAAAATTTCTGGAAGTAATTGTTTTTAGTCACCTCGCAATCGTATGGTGCATCCCACTCAAGCCTAACGGCTCCATTATCCGTGGCAGCTTGTAGGTTTTCAGGTGGCGGACCTACGACCTTTATTCTTATGGTCTTTAATGTAGCCAATCCTGTGGAATCCGGAAAAAAGTTGTCTGCGGCCCTTAAGACTATTTGATAATATTGATCTGATATGTGGTTACAATCTGTCTGCCACTCCAATCGCTCTGTAAACGGTACAGGTGTGAACAATTTTGGTCCAATCAGTACAGCAGGATTCTCAACCGTAAATGGCCCACCGGTAGCAGAAAACTTGACTTTTTGATTTTGGTTTGGATCATCTACTCCGATTTCCAATGAAATTTTTTCTCCCGCAATGACACAAAATTCTTCGTCTGCAGTGATTATCGGCGGCTCATTTTGACATGCACGTATCAGGATTTGCATATCGCGAAGGATTACATTGATGAGGCGACCATTTCGATATTCTTTAATTCTTATCGCAATATTATATTCTCCTTGCAGTTTTGGCGAATTCCATCTTATTTCTCCTGTTAATGGATTTATTGTAAAGCTATTATCAACAGAAGTTCCTATTTCGTCAGGAAATTTATATTGGGGAACAGGCGTATTTAGTCCTTGTAATGGTGCTGTAAGTTCATACGCCAAACTGTCCCCATCTGCATCGTACGCATTAGGATTGTGAATGAATGGCTTATTTACACAACCTATATCTACTGGTGGTTGCAATAGGATCACGCTATTATTAAAACCCTGAAATTGCATATCAAGCAACGTAAACGTGGTAGTTATAAAAAATGGAATATCAATGGAATTGGGATAATTTACGTTTAGAATACCACCAACTCTATTCGGATCTAAAAAAGAAACACTGTAGGTGGCTACGCCCGGATAGGTGTGTTTGGCAATATAGTAGTTTACCTTGATATCATTGACTTCAAATTTTGTTTTAGAATTATCTCTTTTGACAAATTCCATACTGCCATCGCCCCAACTCACTTCAAGGCTATCACGGTCGGCTGCTGTACTACTTGCTTTGGTATAAGTGATGATCGTGATCTCGATACCAAGTGAGCTTATTTGTTTATAGGTGATCTCTCCGGCTCTATTGTGCGTAGCAAAGAGACTTGCCGGTATGACAAGACAAATCCATAAAACCAACCTTTGTATAACACCAAAATTCACAATCACAAACTTAATATAAAAAATTGAATCTTACTATAACAATTGTTGCAACACAGATGTTTTGGCTCAATTGTCCGCAAAAAGACAATTATTTTTAAAAAAATCAAATACCTATACAACCTTTCTTGGATGCTAATCGTCATCTACTATACAAAACAAATGCTAACGTGCGGATAGTTAATATCAATAGTGAAGTAAAAGATTTGATCAGCCTAGCTTGCGAAGGTAAACGAGATGCACAGAAAGCATTGTATCAACGGTATTCGCCCAAGATATTAAGTGTATGCCGTCAGTATATAAGCGATGATTTTCATGCCGAAGATTGCCTTGTTGTTTCTTTTACAAAAATATTTAAGTACCTGAAAACGTATGATCATCGAGGCCATTTCGAGGCTTGGATGCGACGTATTGCGGTCAATGAATGTATAAGTTTCATCCGAGCGAATAAAAATGTAACATTTGTCGAAGTTGATCAGGCACTCATGGATGTAATTGAAACCGATAGTGCATTAAGGTCATCTGATATTCAGTTGATGATCGATAAATTGCCTGAAGGTTGCCGTATAGTATTCAATTTGTTTGCAATCGAAGGATATAAACACAATGAGATTGCAGAAAAGCTCAAAATATCTGAGGGCACTTCTAAGTCACAATTGGCTTATGCCAGAAAACTTTTACAAGAAATAATTCAAAAATCTGATTTACTTAAGCATCATGGATAATAAGAATTTGGAAAATAATATAAAAGAATATTTCGATCAACGTACGATCCAGCCATCTGAAAGCGCTTGGGAACGACTTGATTTTATGCTTGACAACGAACAAAATAAACCTTCTAATACACATTATTATTGGCTGGCAGGGATTTTAGGTGTTTTGTGTTTATGTTTGATAGTTGGAGATCGGAAGAGCACACGTCTGAACT
>CALFYH010000352.1 GCA_937952155.1 uncultured Saprospiraceae bacterium | reverse complement strand
TACTCTTCTTACTTCAAATCTTACATCTGAACATTGATCATATGATCCATTATCAATCTGCCAACCATAAATTTTAGCAGCTCCATCAGTACCTGTACCTGAACCTGTAAGACTTAAAACAATATTTTGTTTAGCAACAGGGATTGGGCCAGCAGCGTCAATTACATATATGTCAGCAGACTTCTCAGTGTAATTACCACAACAGTCTTCTGCCCAATAAGTAATAGAATGTACGCCCTTTGTTAATCCACTAATTCGGTAATTAGGCATTGTACCTGTTATTTCTACTCCAGGTGCTAACTTTATACCCCATTTCAACTCCTCAGGTTTTGCACAATTGTCATTAAGTTCCCAAGGCTTTTCAACAGAATAATTTGCTGCACATTCCCATGGATCTACACTTACTGTAACATCTTTTACCCCAAAACTTGGAGCCTTTTCATCCACTGCTTTAATAACTTGAATATATTCTGTGGTCTCTCTTGTGCACCAGTCAAGTAGCTTCCAAGTTCTAACCACTTTCATATTACCACCGCAACCATTTCCACATGCTGGGAAAAAGTCATCATGATAAGTTGTATAAATATTACATCTACTAGGATCAACTTTTTGAGCATGCATCTTACCATCAAAACCAATTTGTTCAAAAGTAAAATATGCGTTTGCAAAGCCTTCATTAAGCTCAACAACTGTAGGTGTTGCAGAATAATCATCGGCGAAAGCCCCAATATTTGCAGCAGACAATGTACCTGTTCTACTGTCTTCATCTGTATAACCTGCCACTGCTTGAGGTGTTGTTTCCAAGCCACAAGTCAAATGCAATTCTGCGGTAGGTGGTGTCAAATCAGCAAACCGCAAAGCTTTAAATGTAAATGTCTGCGAACAAGTAGATTTATTGCCATTGCCATCCGTCGCTGTCCAATCTCTAATTAATTTTGTATCCCCACAATCTGAAGGTGTGATTCTGTCTTCAAAAGTAACTTTAACATCACCGCAATCAACCACACCCGGAGGTGATGTAAGTTTTGCTTTATTCTGATTTTGACCAGGAATATTATAAAGCATACCCACAGTCTCTCTCTTCACTACATCGAGATCATAACATAAGAACTTACATTCAGGAGCGTCTGCTGGATTTTGAATAGATAACACTTGTCCACCAGCATTGTGAGTGAACGTGACACTATAGTTCATAATATTCTGTATGTAAGCTGAAGCAAACACATAATAATATGTCACACCAGGTACAAACTGCCCTCCAATTCCATTAAGAACAATAGCTGTTGGTGTCCAAGTACCATTTGTTGTAAATCCTTGAGCTGCAACATAATTATCACATAAATCAAGTGGATTTGGCGGAGCGCTATATATGTATTGATATCCAAAATTACTGTTAACACTAAATGGGAATGAAGTATTCAATGTAGCATTTATTGAAAAAGTAATTAAACCAGGTGCTGAAACTGAAAATGGAATTACAACATAATAAGGCATTTGTCTATTCGCTGTAGTTGTTTTTGTACAAGTTGCAGCAATTGTACTCACTTCCAACTTAGGACTATCTAAGGTGAACGAACCTGTAATATTAGTGATTGGCACTATTACAGGATTGTCAACACAGTTACAACTCAACACTGGTGGCAATTTATCTTCTACAGTAAATGTACCCCAACATCTATTACCATCAGTAGAAATAATCTCGTAAGTATGCTCTCCGAAAGGTAATTCTAAACCTACTTCCTGAGGTACATCATTTATAGCATTGGCTTGGCTATGGAAAGGCCAAATGTTGATTTGGTAATCCCAATAACAAGCATAGTTACCTCCTTCCAAGAACATATCTGCATTCAAGGTAACTTTACAATTTTCATCAATTGAAACATTAACATGATCATTACAAGTAAGACTTCCTACAGGCGTAGTAAAACCTGCCACTGTTAATGTAAATTCACAATCATCAACCACTAGACCATTATTTTTGCGTCTAAGCTCAAAGGAAAGATCAAATGTACCAGGTGCTACATTGCTACCAGCGACAGGACCACTTGTTTGAACTATTTCATAAATGTCACACATATCAATAAATGTGACAAAGTTTGGCAATGTATATTCACAGGCGCCAGCAGGTAATGTAATATTCTGATCTCCAGAACAAACTATGAAACATGGTGGCGGAACAACAGATACGATAGTAGATGCTGTTTTAGTACAACCATTCATGTTTGTCACTGTAACGGTATAAGTTGTAGTAGCTAAAGGAGAAACTACTATTTGTTGGGTAGTTGCATTATTGCTCCATCGATAAGTGTAACCAGCTCTAGTGCCAGAATCATCAGATCTAAAATTTGTAGCTACAGCTCCTAAAGTTGCTGAAGAACCTTCAATAATTACTCCATCATTTTGAACTCCAGAACTTTCAGTGACAGTAATATTGACATCTGGATTAGGGTTTACAATTACCGTTTGCATCTGGACTGCAGAGCACCCATTAGTATTTGTAATTGTAACGGTATATGTAGTAGTAGCATTTGGAATCTCTGTTATTGAATTGGTTGTATTCCCATTACTCCAAATATAAGTACCAGTTGCAGTAGCAGTTAATGTACAAGCAAAACCATGGCATATATTACCATCATTAATACTTGAACCTGAAGCTTCAGTAATCTGGATTACACCACTTGGTACAGGATTTACAATAATCATTCTTGAAGTACTTGCGGTACATCCTGCTGATGAAGTAACTGTAACGGTATATGTTCCTGCTGTTGAAACTGTAATACCAACTGTTGTTGCTCCTGTACTCCATTGATAGGTGCCACCACCTGTTCCAGTTAATGTAGCACTAGAACCTGCACAAATTATTCCATCATTTGATGTTGTACCAGATGTCTCAGTTACATTAATCCCAGCAGTTGGCAATGTACTCACTGTTAATGCCACTGATGCAAATGGCCTACATGCAGGATCAGATGGAGTTGGATCTAAAATAGCATAAACCACATAATTTCCTGGAGAAGCAATTGACCCAGTTGCTGAAGCAGCAGAAGAACTTGATGTTAGCATAGCATTAGAGACTACAGCTAAATCAGTACCCCCAGTATATGGATTTGCCACTGCTGAAGGGAAAGATTTAAATTTAACTCCATAAGTAACACCTAAATCTGTCATACTATTTGTCGAAAGTGTAAATGCTACACTAGGGCAAGCAGGTGAAGGAGCTACTGTTACATTCGGAATAGCAGGGCAAGCATCACAACCACCAGGACCGATTAGGGTAATTGTTGCTGTCGATTGACAGGTTGTTGCTCCACTTGTAATAGTGACTATATATGAACCTACTTCCAAACCACTGATATCTTGGGTAGTTGCTCCATTACTCCACATGTATGTATAAGTACCTGGTGTTGTGACAGTTAAGTCAATTGCCCCGTTGGTTGCAAGACATGTGGTAGGTTGTGTTAAAATCGTTGTTATTGAAGGTGCTGGACTTATTGTAACTGAAGAAGAAGTACTTCCGGTACAACCAATAGCATTAGTTACTGTCACAGTGTATATCCCAGCTGTATTTACGCTTATAGCTTGTGTCGTTGCGCCATTACTCCAAGCATATGTCGAGCCACTAGATGCAGTTAAGGTTGCCGATGCACCATTACAAATGATACCATCGTTATTAGTACCAGCAGATGTTTCTGTTATTGCAATTGTTGGTGTAACAGCTTGAACTGTAATATTATAAGTACATGTTAATCCGCAAATAGTATATGTTATTAGGTGAGTACCCACTCCAGCAACAGATGGTGTAAACATACCTGCTGAAACTCCAGTACCGCTATAAACACCACCTTCTGGCAAAGCTCCAGACAATGCAAAAGCTCCAGATGACAAACATACAGTTGTGTCGTTGGCACAAGTAGGTGCTGAAGTTACGATAGATGCCGTAACTGGAATTCTTTCTGATTCACAGCCAACTCTAATGTTCCAGTCATAAAAATAATAATATGAAGTAGAAGTAGTATTGCCTGAACAACAATTACCATTTGTAATTGATATAACGCCAGGAACCGTTAATGGATAAGTTCCCCATGCAGAACCTGATTCCCTTATTAAACTAGTAACTAAACCAGAGCGGCTCATCATCATTAGTTTGTAATTAGTACCTACAGGAACTGAGAAATTTAAAGGAACATAGGTTTTAACGTATGGTGCTGCTGTTCCAGTTAGAGTCACAGTTGTACTTAAAATCGTAACTGCTGGTGTCACGCTACCATCTTGTAATGCTATAACTACGTCACCAGCTCCAGTTCCAATTGGATAAACATACACCCCTTCAATTGTCAAGTCTGTCAATGCGCTGAAGAATAAACCAGCTTCTAGTGTATACCCAGTACCTGGAGTTGCAACTTGGTTTGGTAAAGCTGCTGAGTAATTACTCGAACCAGAGCTAGCCGCAACATAATAAGTTGTTGTTGTAGAAATTGGTGGTGTATTAAATGTACCTCCAGTTCCAATTGGAGAACCACCAGTTGGTGCTGCGAACCAATTTATAGTTGCTCCAGTAGTAGCTGTGGCACCCAACGTTAATGATATTGGTCCTGGTGTACAGCTTGAAGCAGGAGTCGTCGTCAATATTGCAGGGCTTAGTACAGTAACCGAAATTGGAGTTGAAGGTGAGACAGAGATAGGCACACCTCCACATGAAATAATGCATCTAAAGTCTGTAGAAACACTTACTCCGATCGCTTCATAAGTGATCTCTGTTGCCCCAGGTATATTAGTCCACATATTGGCTCCAGCAGGTGAACTTTGCCATTGATATTGAGCACCTGTTACCACACCACCAGTTAAACTCAAAATTATATCATCTGATATACAAAGTTCTGCATTTGATGTTGCTGTAGCAATACCTGTTGGTAATGTCAATATGTTAAATGAATGGTATCCTGAAACTGGAAAAGCTCCAGATGTTAAAGCCACAGATGCTGGGCAAAATCCAGCAGGGTAAATCGCAATATTTGTACCTACATTCGGTGGCAATGCCATGTCCTGTGCTACAATAAAATAGTCAATTGTCTGACCCGCTGTCACTCCACCACCAAATAATAAACTAAAATCAATATTAAATGTAAATGGTGATGTACTATTGGTTGCTTCTACATATTTCCATCCATTAGAAGCACTTGTATTTGTCAGAATTACATTATCTTGTGTGGAGCCCTTAAAATATAATCTCGGTTTAGTTCCACTTGCTGTATTAACACCTGATGGATCTGTAATTTCTGCAGTTATTGTCACTGAATTAGTACAGATGGTATTAGGAATCAAATCGTAAGTTATAATTGGACCTGTTGCATCAAGTGCAGTACCTACAAATTCTAATGCGCCCATATCAGGAAAAGTCGCTCTAGTAACATAACTATAATCATTAGTTATGGAAGGCGTAGTAGCTGTTGTAGCTGCACTTTCAGCATAACTGACACCAGTTGGTACATAAAGACCTGTTCCTACAGACGAAAGATTATTCTCAGTAAATGTACCAAACTCACTCATAAACACCTTGTATAATCCACACGATGTATTAAAAGCTGGGTCCGCTGTTCCTACTGCACCACCTGCGAAATAATATACATTGGTAGCAGTGCTTAGTGTAAGTCCCTCACCATATATATAGGTAGAATGATAAATATTATTAGATCCGGTAAAATTGGTAGGCTTAGTTCCATTTGTACCAACACCCGAACGCTTAATAGCTGATATGTAAGCGTCGCCATTTGCAGCTCCAGTTATATTTACAATATTATTTTTAACTATTGTTGCCGTAGATGTAGGATAATATATACCTGCAGCCCCAAATAATGCACCGCTTGAAACTAATGGCCCTGCACTACTCGGATAAATAGTATTGTAAGAAATATTACAAGTAGTACCTCCTGCTACTGATATACCAGCCACTGCAAAATTTGAATTGGCATTTGGAGTAGTAAGCCCTGAAATGAAGTTATTGTAAATATTATTTGTAGCACCACTGACCACATCTATACCTCTAACTAAACCATTATTCTGAAAGGCAGATATATTGTATATTTTATTGTGGTGTATATTATGAGGTGCTAAACTTGTATAGATAGCTCCAACATTACCCGTTAGTACACCTGCTCCAAATGATAAATTTCCAACAATGTTATTATAAGTCTCTGCAGTACCTGAAGCTGTAGTCGTACTTTGTATACCTCTAATTGAACTAGAAGTATTTGTAGATGTACCAGAAACAGTAAAGTTTGTAATAACGTTATCAAAAATATTTTGTAGCAGCGGTGAACCGTTTCCATAAAATCCAATTAAGGTGGTACTAGCTGCTGCGTTATTATTCGTAACCGTAATATTATTTAAAGTATTACCAGAAGCATACACTTCATTTGCTGTACCAAGACTTATACAATACATTGTTCCACTATTAGCACGGGTCAGGTTAGTAATAGTGTTATTATTTGTATATGAAACTCTGTTTGTACCTGAAGATACGCCATTACTCAATAATGTGACTGTACCAGTAGTAGGAGGAATGGTTTGATTCGAAATGGTGTTACCATTCATCTCCATAGTAATATTATTATTACCACCAGTGTAGCTTCCTATCAAGCCATTGATTGTTGCAGTGGTGATAGATGGAAAAGATCCAAACGATACAGTATTATTGTTCATTTTTCTACTTACTCCAACACTCGTAAATGTAATACCATTGACAGCAGATGTGGTTGTACCACTTTGCAATGTTATATTATTATTAATAGCCTCCTGTAGTCCGCCACAATTTGTACTCGCAAAGGCATGATAACTTGTTGTTGTCTGTCCTACAGAACCAATAGACGTATTATTATTATAAAGTATTGAATCAAGATAAAGCATATATGTACCATATGCTGTCGAAGCACCACCACCAATAGTAGAAAATGTATTATTGGTAATTGTAAGTGCTCTTCCATTTTTGGATGATGATCCTCTATAATGGATACCATTATAGATGGAATTAAATTGATTATTATTGATTGTAATACTTCTATGAATATCATTTTCAGTTCCTGCTTCCCAAGCAACTGCAGTAGCTACATTCCAAACATATTGAGTTGCTGATACAGCTGCTCCTAAGGTTGCAAAACTTCCCATATTAAAGGCGCAGCCTGATATATTAATGTATTTACACCCATCAGCAGACCCGACAGTAGATAATCGATTGTACATACCAATAGCATGCTCCATGGCCAATGTTGGGGTATTATTAGCCGCAAGATCATTAAATACAAAATTTTGGATTGTCAAGTAGTCCACACCACTTATGACAAACATGGCATCATTGGCTCCAGAAGTCAAGCTACCTGCACGAGTTCCTGTATAACCAGTGATTGAATTGCTATTTCCATTTAAAATTAATGGATTAGCACTTGATAAGGATGCATTAAGTGTTGCAGATCCCAGTTGAAATCCATTTACTGGACAAGTTTGAGGGGCTGTCACATTGATGGTTGCTCCACCAGCTCCTACACCCTGTGCATTCAATGCTGCAAAAGCCGCAGCAAGATCGGGGTAAGCGCCAGGAACATTTTGAATACCCGTAATTTGGGCACTTACAGAACTACTGAATGCAAGCACGCATCCAAGTAGAAGAGCTAAAAGGTTCTTCATTCTTCAGATTGAGTTTTGGTTCTATATAAAAATACGCCTAAGGTCTCCCTTAGATTTTGAGCAAAGGTATATAAAAAAAACATATTGAAATAATTATTATAATAATTTTCAAAATATAATTTCTTCAATAATTTATTTTCAATATAAAGTGCTAATCAAGACTACAGTTTAATAATGATTAGTACCTTAAAATCAAGATTTTACCAGCAATTATAGTGGAATTATCACACTACAGGCAGTGAAAGATATCCTGAATATTCTTTATCAGAATCGAAAGCTACTTCGCTATAATCCTGTAGAACATTGTACAGCGTATCTCTTTCTATAGGTTTCCTACCTACCCGTTTAATGAGTTTTACTAATTCTTCTGTCGTAAGTACTGGATTTTGTTCTTCAGAGCCTGCCATTGAATAAATCTTTGTGGTATCATCTATGGTGCCATCAATATCATCTACACCAAAGGATAGTGATAATTGGGCCATATCTCGTCCTATCATGGGCCAATATGATTTGATATGATCGAAATTGTCAAGATAAATCCTAGATATAGCATAATTTCTAAGATCTTCCACAACAGATACTTCACTCAAATGCGACAGCTGATTATTTTCATTACGGAACTTGAGTGGTATGAATGTTTGAAAACCATTGGTTTTATCTTGTAAACGGCGCAATTGATCTAGGTGATCTACCCGATGGCTATAGTTTTCTATATGACCATACAACATAGTAGCATTAGATTTTCCACCCAAATTATGCCAAATTTCATGTATTTCTAGCCATTGATCGCCACTACATTTGCCTCCAGCAATCTGATCTCTAATCTCTGGCGCAAATATCTCAGCGCCTCCACCAGGCATAGAATCTAAACCTGCATCTTGCATCAATTTCATACCATCTGCATAGCTCATCTTGTCTTTTTTGAACATATAATGGTATTCAACTGGTGTTAGTGCTTTGATATGCAATTCAGGTCGGTGAGCTTTGATAGCTTTGAATAAATTCACATAAAACTTCACATCATATTGCGGCAGTACACCACCTACAATGTGTACTTCGGTTACTGGCTTATTATCAAAACTTCGGACAATATCCATGATCTCATCAAGTGTATATTCCCATCCTTCTGATCTTTTTTTGATTAATCTTGAATATGAACAAAAAGTACATGTGTATAAGCAAATGTTGGTAGGCTCAATGTGAAAATTTCTATTGAAGTACGTGTTATCTCCATGTTTTTCTTCTCGGATAAAATTGGCTAAACTTCCCAAATAAGAAAGGCTACCTTGCTCAAATAAAATATTTGCGTCTTCATTACTGATACGTTGATGATTTAAAACCTTTTCGGCAATATTTCTAAGGTCAGGAGCCAGATTTGGGTCATTAAGTACTATATTCAGATCGCTGATATCACGCATTATTTCAAATTGATATTAAAAAAAACACTCAAAATTAAAATTTGATGCGCAAACCACCGAATTTTATACAGGAAACCTCTTTCTTTACACGATAAATCGGAGATCTGTAATATGTTGTCCATAGTAATTCCTATCTACAATCAGGATGTACGACCACTAGTTTATACATTAATGAAACAATGTAATAAACTGAATATCAATTACCAAATCCTTTGCTTTGATGATTGTTCAGATCAGAAATACAAAGATATGAATCAAGAATTGGCATTTAAAATTAATGTCAATTATACTGAAATGACTGAAAACCTCGGTAGATCAAAAATCAGGAACTGGCTAGGAAAAGCTGCTTACTTTGATTATATTTTATTTCTAGATGGCGACAGTATCGTAAAAAACAAAGATTTTATAAAAAATTATATAAGCATAGTGCACCCAGATCAAGTCATTTATGGAGGCAGACAATATTATCCTAAAAAACCTCGAGCCAAAAAGAAAATCCTCCACTGGAAATATGGTACTAAAAGAGAGGCACTTTCCGCGAAAAAAAGGAAAAAAGACCCATATCTCAATTTTCAATCTAATAACTTTCTGATACCCGAAAAAATATTTAAGCAACATCATTTCGATGAAAAAATTGTAGGATATGGTTATGAAGATTTAATGTATGCATATGAATTGAAAAACTCCGGCATTCAAATAAACCACATAGACAATCCCGTAATCCACGATGGTCTAGAGCTAAATAATGTTTTTATTAATAAAACAAAAAATGCGGTTTCCAATTTGGCATCACTCTATAAAAGCGGGAAACTTCCTTCGACTAGATTAACGCAGATGTACGAAAATTTAAAGCAATATAATCTCATTAAGGCTTTCATTTGGGTATATAAAAAGAAGGAAAAAAATATTGAAAAAAATATACTTTCAGATGATCCATCCATTACATTGTTTAATGCGTGGAAGCTGCATTTATTAATCAAAGATCTTACATCATGAACAAATCAGACCTTGCAAATAGCCGAGTAATTATAGTTTCTGCTCTTATATGTTTGAATGTATGGGCTTGTCAACAGAAAAAAATCCTATTACACCCAGAAATAACAACATCAGTACAAGTAATTGATAATGAGATATATAAAGTTATAGACAAAGGGACAAAAATAGAAATTTTGGCTAATGGATTTACATGGTCCGAAGGTCCACTTTGGTTGCCTACTTTACAAAAACTCATATTTACAGATGTACCAGAAAACACGATATATTCGTGGGATGACAAACATGGAAAACAAGTCTATCTCAAGCCATCTGGTTACACGATCATAAATCCTAATGGAGGAACAGAAGGTGCAAATGGCCTCATCTTGGATCATTATGGCAAACTCATACTTTGTCAACACGGCAATCGGTCAGTAGCAAGAATGGACGCACCAGTGAACGAACCAAAGCCAAATTTTGAATATCTCGCAAAAGCATACAAAGGCAAATTGTTTAATAGTCCTAATGATATATGCTTGAGCCGATCAGGAGATATGTACTTTACTGATCCACCTTATGGTCTTCCGAAACAAGACAATGATCCCATAAAAGAATTACCGTTTAATGGCATTTACCTAATGAAAAAAAATGGCACTTTAATCTTGATAGATAGTTCGCTCACAAAGCCAAATGGCATAGCACTTTCAAAAGATGAAAAATATATGATAGTGGCAAATTCAGACGAAAAGAATGCAATCTGGGTGAAATATATGCTTGATGATGATAAAAACATAACATCCAAAAGTGTTTTTGCTGACATGACTCACCTTGTTCCTAAGCAAAAGGGACTTCCTGATGGACTCAAGATACATAAAAAAGGTTACATTTTTGCAACCGGCCCAGGTGGAGTTTTGATATTCCATCCTGATGGTAGGCATTTGGGTACCATAAACACAGGACAAGCTACGGCCAATTGCGCCTTTGATGAAGATGAAAAATATTTATACATGACTGCACATAAATATCTCATGAGGATCAAGATAAAATAAAGTCGCATTGCCAACAGTTGTTGGACAAATACATTTTTGGGGTTTATAAAATCAAAAAAGCACCTGTTTTTTACAATCAGGTGCTTTCATATTAACCAATCATTATAACCGTCAAAAGCGATATTTTGTAGTAAAGAGGGCGAGAACAAACCAAAAAAGGTAAAATCAAGGTATATAATACTGGGTTTTCATTTAAATATCGCCATTCTAGGTATTAGCCTACCCATTTATATTGATGCATGACTTCCATATCTCTAATGAGAATTTTGCTGCTTTTTCTTGATCCATAATGGATATAATCTTCCTTCTTCAACTCATTGAGTATTCTGGCTACGGTCTGTCGGCTGGTGTCTGTCATCCAAGCAATCTCTTTATGAGACATACCATGGTCTATGAGACATTCATTTACACCGATTCTAATACCTTTTCTCAAACCTGAACGATAGATAAAGTCAACAATTCGCTCTTTGGCTTTTTTAAATACAAAATTCTGTAAACGATCCTCGATATTTTGCAGTTTAGTGACAACGATATTCATCACTTCATTTGCAAAAGCACTATTCTGGACGACTAAAAGCCTAAATGTTCCAATCGGAATTTTAAATAATCTTGTGTCCATCATCGTTTCAGCAAATTCTTTGTACTTGGTGTTTGCACTAAAGATGTTTTCACCAAATAACCCTGAATCATAAATAATATCTTTCGTGAGTGATTTTCCACATGAAGCGAAAATGCCCAACTTCACACTACCCTTTTCTACAAAATAGACGTATTCCATTTCTTTCCCAAATTCATATACGATACTATTTTTAGGTAATTTTACATACAATGCATTATCTGCCAGTGTGTTTATTTGCTCTGCTGTTAAACTTTTAAACAAAGACAAATCTCTGAATGTAACAATTTTTGCTGATTGGTTCATACATGTTCGTTTTATAAATAATAATATGAACGAAATGACCAATACCCCTACTTTTTACTAAAAAAAAAATTAAATTTTAATTTCTATTAATAATGGCGATGTACATGCAAAAGCAGAATTGCTTTGTTTAAATTTGAAAACCAAAAATTTATATTGTATATATTTTCTTTATGTATAGCAATTTCAAAGCTGAAAAAAATAAACTATGAGAATTCTAATTTTAGAGCATTAATTTTTTCATTGAATACTTTCCATTGTTTATCGATTGGATTAGTATTCAATTGCAAATCTGCCATAAGCACCAAATCCTTATCAAGCGCAGACAAATCTACACCTTTAGATAAATCATCTATTTCTGATGGATCGAGCCTACCTTCAAGCCATTTGGCCAATAATATATTGTCTTCCTGATTCATTGTAAACCCTTAGACGTTTATATCAGGTAAAACCCTAAATAAATATAAAAAAAATGAAAAAAATTACTTATTTGTAAATTTATCTCAATCAATGATAGATTTTTTTAGGTCTGAAAATATTTCCAAAGCCTTTTGCATTCTTTTCTCGATTGCCTTAACTGAAAGACCCAAACTTTCTGCAATTTGAGAATAAGTCATTTTTTCAATGCGGTTTAGTAAAAAAACTTCACGTGCGGCCTCACTCATTTTTTGTAATGTTAGGTCCAATTTATACTTGAATTCTTCCATTTCGATGAGATACTGAGGATCTTCATTATTACTTACCTGCTTAAAAGCGTCACAATAATTTTTTTTAACATTGGCATGCCTGATATTATCCAAAAACAGATTATTACTCACAGTAAATAAAAAGGATTTTATTTTTTGTGCTTCTATTGCTGAATAATTCTGCCAATACCTTATAAACGTCTCTTGCGCCAAGTCTTCAGCTAAGTCCAAGTCTCCACATTTTGCAAATATAAAGGTTTGTACTTTAGGAAAGTATTCATTATATATCTGCCTGAATTCTTGGTCTGACAATGGAGTCATCTCCTACTTATTAATTACATGATCTCTCAGATATTCTATTGCTTGTCGATATCCTTCTAAGCCATTTCCGACTATACTATGAATGGCTGATTCTCGAATGTAATTGGTATGTCTGAATGCTTCCCTAGCGTATATATTGGTCAGATGAACTTCTATGACTGGCGTAGTTATGGCACGTAATGCATCGGCAATTGCTATGGAAGTGTGTGTAAATCCACCCGCATTAAGTACTATACCATCATAGCGATAACCTACACCATGAATTTTGTCCAATAAATCACCTTCATGATTTGACTGATAATAGTGTAGATTGAATTCTGGAAAGTTGTTTTCCAATTCATTAAAATAGGTCTCAAATGAGGTAGTCCCATAGATTTCTGGTTGTCTGACGCCTAAAAGATTGAGATTAGGTCCATTTATAATAATGATTTGTACCATAAATAATTAGTTGGCT
>CALFYH010000351.1 GCA_937952155.1 uncultured Saprospiraceae bacterium | reverse complement strand
TACTTCCTTTCCATCATATCCTATATTGATAGGAAAAACTTCTTTATCAAAAAACATTTTAGTACCGATTTTGTCGCCTTTTTTCATCTCACTTAAGTCGATATTGCGCATATAATACAGGTTTGACATCATATCTTGCATGCAAGTGTTGAACTTGTGGACACTGGATTTAGCTTCAGATTTAGATTTACCATGATAAGTGAAAGCAAGGTTATTTTTTTGGTCGAAGCGTATGCTATCATACAAGGTATAATTACCTTCATGGACAATTCGAACAAAATTTTGTGGCAATAAGGTTTTTTTATCTATTTTGGAATAAAAATAATCATTTACCTTAAATATGCTTTCATAAGTTTTATAGGTTTTCCCAATGGCTTTCAATTCGTAGTTTTCTTTATTTTCGCGAACCGTAAATGTGACTTCACCAGCAGGAATCCAAAGCACACCCAAATTATAATACAACTTATACACCAGTTTTTCGCCACCAGCAAAGCTGACATTTTCTGTATCACATTGATAAGGATTGACCGATTTTGTACTGAAAGTAAATGAAAGAAATACAGTCAATGCTAAGATAACAGGTATTATAAATTTGATTTTAATT
Organism: uncultured Saprospiraceae bacterium; assembly: GCA_937952155.1. GTDB lineage: Bacteria > Bacteroidota > Bacteroidia > Chitinophagales > Saprospiraceae > OLB9. Next base: position 12,958 of record CALFYH010000351.1, on the reverse strand, counting down.
TTCATTTTTGGTAAAATATTTTTTTATATCGGTTTTATAAATAATCAACAATCCAATCAATGCTGGAATTATCAAGTTTATAAGCCAAAGCCCAAAGGTAGCTACTAACGCACTCACTTGATCAAATCCCACAGAAGTCCATACAATGATGGCCAATTCTCCTCTTGCAATAACACTCAAAAATGCTGGTATCGGTAAAATTGTTTGCACTAAATAAATGCCTGTAATATTACCAATCAACACATCTGCTCCGAATGTTGCACCCAAAAACTTCATTATCAATACATATTGCAAAACATAAATAACATATCTGAGCGCGGATATCGCAAGTACTCTGTGTAATAATTGATTGTTATATAAGCTTAGCGATCTCAATTTATTACTCAGCTTTTGAGTAAGTTTAGTTTTGATGAGTGAATCTAAAAAGTTTGCCACTTTTGGCAGATTATAATACATAACAATCATCAATCCTACTTGTAAACTTACTACAACTAAAAACGTGTAACCATGTAAATAAGTAACACCAAACTGTGTTTTAAGAAAATAATAACTAAAAATAATACCTGCCAGAATGTTGCATAAGTTCTGTGCGATGCTGCCCAGTAGCGTTGCAGAAATCACTTGTGGACGCAATTCTGGTGCAGAAGTGATCATTCTACCACCATATTCGCCTATACGGGCAGGAGTTACGATTCCAGCAGCTACTCCGGCGAGTACAGTCTTGTTGGCATGGAAAGAAGATATGTTGATAAAAGGTGACATGAGTATCTGCCATTTTTTACTTTCTAACAGCCAATTCAAAGGCATCAAGATAAAGCAAAACAACAGATAGAAAATATTTGGTCCTTTCAGGTGTTTATTCCATACCATCTTTAATGCTTGATGTGCATTGTCATCTGATAATTGTCTATATAAAAGCAATAGAACTACTGCAAGAAATATTAGTTTTAGAAAGTTGTAATACCTTGACAATAAATAGGTTATTTAGTTAACTAATTTTTTTTGAGCAGTCTGAACTGATATGCATCCAAGACCAATAGTCCACCAGCTTCAGAAACATTTATCATTTGTTGAGACCATAAATCTAGATATTTATTGCCTTCAAAATGGTAATGATTTACTGACATATATATTTTATGTGGGCTATAATTGAAAATACAAGTGATCTCCTGACTATCATCATATCTTCTAAATGCGATGAGATGCTTGTTATTACACTCGATCCACAAAAGATTATTGGTATCTGCAAAACAGCTTGTATTGCGCCTGATAGAGAGCAATTTTTTAGTGGCCGAAAATATTTTACCTTCTACCGTCTCAAGATCTGTAACTTGTTTATTTTTATTCCAATCTATCATCGGTCGATGTGCCCAACGGTTGTCGTAAGATTTACCTGGATCATTTTCGAATGAGTAATCATTGATATATCCCGCTTCATCTCCATAAAATAACATAGGAATACCTCCGAGAAAGATAGAATTTGCCTGCATCAAAATAATTCTACTGATTGCTTTAGATATCAAATGTTTGTCATTATTGTTCAATGCTTTTTCGAGTCCACACAACGAAGCTAATGAACCACTGATACGTGCATCTTGGGTTTTAGGGTTGATTGCAAACAACATTCCGGCAGCTTCAGATCCATTATAATATCCCGCATAATAATCCTTAAGAAATTTTCTATGTTCGAATGGATTAAATCCTGCTTTTTGGATAGCATTATCAGTAAATCCCAATCCAATATCGTCATGACATCTTGTATAATTTATCCAAGTGCATCCTAGAGGTTTGTGGTAGATGTCACCTTGAGAATGCAGCATCACACTGGTTTCACTTGTGGCTAAAGCATCCCATTGGAGTGCCATTTGTGTTGCATTATAAGCCAAACTGCATTCCTGTACTTCGTCAGTTCCAAAATACTTCATGATTTCATGTGGAGCTACGATTGCTTCGCCAAGTAATGCCATTCCAGGCGTTGCTACATCTACACAAGCTCTGAAAAGTTGTAATATTTTGTGTGCTTCTTCTAAATTTTGACAAGTGGTATTTAATTTTTTCCATATGAATGCTGGGGCATCCAATCTGAGAATATCCACACCTAAATTTCCATAAAAAAATATGGTATCCATCATGGCTAAAAACACCGATGGATTGGTATAATTGAGGTCCCATTGGTAATAGTTAAAGACAGTCATTACCCATTTATTCATTTCGGGCGACCAGATAAAATTACCAGGTGAACTATGAGGAAAGATTTCAGGCATGGAAACTTCGTATTGATCCGGGATAGTTCTATCATCAAAAGTATAGAAATAATCTTGGTAAGTTTGATTGCCTTTTTTGGCTTGTAAAGCCCAATCATGTAGATGTGATGTGTGATTTATGACTACATCCATCATGAGGTACATATCATTTTTTAATAAAGCAGATTGTAAATTTGCAAGGTCATTTAATGTTCCAAAACGAGCATCGACAGCCCTGAAATCGGACACTGCATATCCACCATCGCTTTCATTTTTTGGGCTTTCCATTATTGGCATAAGGTGTAGTAAATTGACACCTAAGTCAGACAGATAAGGTAATTTTGATTTAAGCGTTTTCAGGTCTTTTGCAAATCGATCTACATAGAGACTCATGCCTACTATGTTTTGATTTGTGTACCAATAAGCTTGTGCTTCTTTGACGGCATCTCTCTTTTTTAAGACATCGGGTCTGGTTTTCCATGTTTTTATCATCATCTCGAATAGCAATTTCAATTCCCCATCACTTTCCTTACCATAGATGAGTCTGAAAAGTGAAATAATGGGCTTCAGATTGCTTACAAATTTAAAATAAAACAGGTTGTCTTTGCCCGACAGCTGCAAATCAGATTTTGTCAGTAACTCGTTTATCTCTCTTTCAATCGTTGTCATGATTCTGAAATTTTCCTATTTAATTGGCTACTTTAAAAGTTTGATTTTCCTTGCCTACACCGCTGATGGTCATACTTTTCCATCCATTTGGTAAAGAGCTTTGTGGTAATTGCGTGATGCCGTTTTCGCCAATGGAAAGTCCGCCAAAGCCTGATAAGACTGCTTGCAACATACCACCAGCTCCAGTTGCAAAATATGGATTGGTACCACCGGCACATTCTGATAGCACACCAAATGGTGGTACTTCATTGCGCTTATAACTCTCTGCAAATATTTTTTCTGCTTCGTGTATCATGCCCAATCTGCTGTATAGGACGACCAAAATGGATATACCCATAGCTGGACCATCTTTGGCATAACGTGGGAGGTAATAGTCGAGATCTCGTTTTATCTCTTCTTTTTTATTGACTATTTCTAATGGATACGACAGGAGATTTACATCGGCTTGCTTGATGGTCTCACCACTGTAAGTTGCATTCTCTCTAGTGACTCCATTTTCAAATTTTAATATTGGAATATTATCTGCAACATGCATCCAATCAGGATTTGGCGCTAAGCCAAGTGCAATGGCGGCCTTCGTAGCGTAGCCGAGCGTGGTGATCGCCATACCATTTGTAAAAGCATTGTTATCTATATTTTCTTGCCACTCATTTGCACCGATTACATTATTGATATCATAGCGTTCAGGGCCATTTCGCTCTACTCTGCTCGACCAAAAATCAGCCACTTCTTTAAGTACAGGATATCCTTTTTCTCTCAACCAATCCATATCGCCTGTTACCTCATAATATTTCCAAAAAGCCCAACCTACACATCCGGTAATATGATGCTGAAAAGGTCCTGTCAGCGCCCAAACAGGTGTATCTTCTGATCCATTGGCCGATGATTCCCAAGGGAACATAGCGCCTTTATAACCATGCGACTTGGCATTTTGTCGTGCTGCTTCGAGCCTTTCAAATCTGTAGTCTAGCAATGACCTCGCCATATCGGGCTGCAACATCAACAGCGGCGGATACATCCAAAGCTCGGTGTCCCAAAACACATGGCCATTGTATCCCAATCCTGACAATCCCATAGGACTCAAGCTGTAAGATGTGCCTTCTCTCGCAAATGAATATAAATGATACAAGGCAAATCTGATATCGCGTGTGATTGCTGGCTGTTCATCTACTACGATATCGCTTTTCCATATTTCAGTCCAAGCTTCGCGATGTCTTTTAAGCAAACGATCTGTTCCTTCTAGCATAGCAAATATGGTCAATCTTTCCGCTTCATTTTGTGGATCTTCATATTGTGAACTAGATACAGTCGAAGCGACTAATGCAAACTTGTATGTTTCACCAGCTTTTAGACTTTTATGAAATTTTGCTAAATGCATATTATAGTCCCAATCTTCATGGATTAATTTCGGCTGAGCACCGTGTTTTTCACCAAAAATAAAACTATTGGATGCGGCAACCTTGAGCCTACCTGAAGGACTTGTACCTACCGATGTTAATAATGGTATCAATACATGCGGTCTGTCTATTTCAGCATAATAATTTCTTACATCTGATAAATGATTTGGCGCCTCGATGACACTCATCGGTGTGATGTTAATGTCTTTATGTGCTTTGATTTCTACCATGATGAGCGCTGTATAGGGTAGATGTCGCAGGGACATCATTTCGGTCGTGATACTTGCCTTTTGCTCCACATCAAATCCAGTGGTCAACGCAGCATTTTTCATGTCCAATGTTTGGCTATAATTAGATATATTTTGATGCGTGACGCGTACGCCATCCACATCCAGATTCATATTGACATGGTTGAATGTCTTCAAGATATTGGATACTCGGCCTCTCTGGTAGTAATCATAAGCACCATTTAGGACTACATCTTTTACCTTTAGTGGCTCAGGTGACGAGACTATACCTACGACACCATTTGCAAGCGTGACACCATAATAATTTTTAGGATCTATATTGGCTGCTTTTATCTTCCAAGTATCTTGTGAAAATATGGAAAAAGAGTTGCCCATTAAAAATATTAAAATCAGAAAACGTATCATTTTTAGTGTCATTTTTTAAAATTGTTCATTTTATTTACCTCATCTTTCATGGCAAGATATACGCCATTCGTCCATCCGAATCCATCTTGCACTGGATATTCGCCACCACCACTGATAAGGCCTAGGTCTTCGACATTATACTTTTCAAGCATTTTGCCTGTATTTTTGAAAACTACATCATTCAACGAAAGCCATCTATTCGCAAGATCAATAGCCAAATCTTGAAAACCATAATTTTTGAAACCAATAAATGCTATCCACTGTAACGGTGCCCATCCATTTGGAGCATCCCATTGTTGGCCTGTATTATTAATGGTCGTCGCAATTCCACCCGGTTTTAACAAGTATTTTGTGGCAGTTGATACAGTTTTTTGTGCTTGTTCTTGTGAACAAATTCCAAAAAACAAAGGAAATAAACCAGCAGCTGAAATGATGTTTGTGCTTGACTTTGTTTGATAATTATAATCAAAAAAGTATCCCAATTCTTCATTCCAAAAGTATGTCAGAATTAATGATTTTCTATCATGAGCTTTCGATAGATATAAGTCAGATAGATCTTTATTGCCTTGTTCCTGATAAGATTTTGCAATCATTGTCTCATGAAAATACAATAAACAATTGAGATCGATTGGCAGGATATCACACGTAATTATAGACGATAAATATTGACCATCAGAAAACCACCGCGATGAAAAATCCCAACCTGATTCGCAAGCTGATCGCACATTTTTATAAAAAGTTGGATTATCTTCTGCTTTAGTCAGGTCGAAATCTTGGGCAAACATTTCAGTACGTGGACTATCTTCTTGATCAAAATACCGATTAAGTATACCATTACCTATATTTATAGCCTTACAGTTTTCCGCTTTCATCCAAAAATGATGTTCACGGAGTAATTCATCTGTATATTTTATAATAATTTTTGGGTTTTCTTTGTATAGTAGATCCACCATCAAAGCAAAAAATGGTGGTTGAGATCTGCTAAGATAATAACTTCTATTGCCATTGGGAATAAATCCAAAAGTACGAATAAGCCAAGCAAAATTATCTATCATAGATTCTATCAGATCATGATGACCCGAGACAGATAAACCAAGCATGGTAAAAAAGCTATCCCAGTAATATATTTCGTTGAATCTACCGCCGGGAACAATATAATCGTGCGGCAAAGGTATAAGTGTGCTTAGTGCATTGCTTTTGTCCTTATTTCTCCTCAGATGCGTCCACAACTTATTTATATGAGATTCTGTACTATCATTTGGGTCTGATGTAAAAACATCATCTTGATTTATTCCTGGAAGCTCGAAATAACTATGTACAAATACAGCCAAGTCAAATTCTGGTTTGTGCACATTTTCTTCATAAATAGACACAATTTCTTCAGCAGACAATTTGGGTGTAGCGTCAGCCCATATTTTCCCATCAGGTAAAATGTGACTTAGTGCCACTACTTTAAATATCGATCCCAATTCAGATTCTGGGCGGTATATTTTTATAAAAGGATTTTTATTATTTGGTGTTTCCACAAGATAAGTGTTGGTTGGAAATCGATTTTAAAAACAATTTCATAATGTGACAAAGATAAGTCTAAAATGTACAGTCTAAAATCATTTTATGTTTTATTGTAAAAAGATTATTAGTTTTGCTTCAATTAAATCAGATACAGATGCAAAACAATATCAAACTTTCACTTTATACCAATTATTTTGTATTTGCTATCTTGCTCAATAGCGTAGGCATTGTCATCTTAAAGTCTCAGAACGTATATGGTGTCGATGAGGTGACGGCAAGTACCTTAGAACTTTTTAAAGACTTATCTATCGCTATAGTTTCATTTTTTGTAGCATCGCAATTGCCAGTCATCGGTTATAAAAAAGCAATGCTAGCCGCCCTTCTTTTGGTTACAGCTGCTACAATGGGCATGTATTTTGGCAATTCATTTTTATCAGCCAAAATTCTTTTTGCCGCTGTCGGTACATCATTTGCTCTGATCAAAGTTTCTGTTTATTCGGTGATAGGACAAGTGACTCATTCAGAAAAAGAACACAATAGTTTGATGAGCAGCATTGAAGGTGTTTTTATGTTCGGAATTGCATTGGCATATTTTATTTTTCCAGCGTTCAACAAGGAAGACGATCCCAACAGTTGGCTGAATGTGTATCCATTTTTAGCTTTTTTATGCATCATATCATTTGGCTTGCTGTATTTTTCGAAATCAAATGAAAATGAAGCTTCACAATATACAGGCAAAGGATATATAGAGGATTTTATAGAAATGATCAAGATGGTAAAAATGAAGTTGGTAATCGTTTTTGTAATCTCTGCATTCTTGTTTGTGATGATAGAGCAAGGTATAATGACTTGGTTACCCACATTTTATGACCGAGTGATGCACTTGCCTGAGAATATTAGTATTATGATGGCTTCCATCTTGGCGATTTCTCTAGGTTTGGGAAGATTGGTTGCTGGACTTCTTACCAAAAATTTGAGTTGGATAATGATTTTGATATCCTGTTTGGTTTTTGCAGCAATGTTTATCCTATTAATATTGCCCAAGATAGTAAAACTTGAAGTCAGTGAAATACAATCTTTTGCCGATGTGCCGTTACTTGGATTTGCTTTTCCGGTGATTGGATTTTTTATAGCACCGATTTATCCATTGATCAATTCTGTGGTATTGAGTGCACTTCCCAAAGAAAAACATAGTGCTATGACAGGCCTAATTGTTATTTTTTCTGCTTTGGGTGGTACCTTGGGATCAAGACTCATTGGCTGGTTATTCAAGACTGTAGGTGGCGATTTGGCCTTTTATTATATTTTAATACCTATTGCAGGATTGTCAATAAGTTTGATTGCGCTCTATAGATTGACAAAAGTCGAAGTTCAATCAACAGCAACATCTTGAACAAAATGGGTTGGTATTCTGATTTTGGTTTGTTGTTGTAATAAGGATTTGTTTTTTAATAATGTTTCTGCAGCTAGTTTACCTATGTCAAATCCTGAATGTTTGATATGTGGTACTGGTGGAAATAATTGAAGTGGCAAGATGCCATCACTGATCGCTATCAATTTGATCTTTTCTGGATAAAGATTGTATTTTCTTACAATTTGATATATGGTGAGCAAGATTTCATCAGACATTACAAATATACCATCAAAATTAGAACGTAGAATCAGTTGTTCGATTTCCGATTTGTTTTTCATTGTTAAAAAAGCAGAAGTAAATGTAACACCTGAGTCTGCAAGTGCATTTTTGAATCCTTTATGTCTATCTTGTGTCATTTGCATTTCTGGATTACCGAAAACACCTAGGATATTTGATTTTCCTTGGTCTTGAAGTTTTTTTACTGCATCAAATGCTGCTTTTTGATCATCAATAGTAATGGATGTAAATGTATCATTATCAATCACTTTATCCATTTGAATTACAGGAATATCAGTATTTTGAAGTATCTGGAGATGATCGCAATCTTTGGTGTCTTGTGCTAACGAAATCAAAACTCCATCTACCTTCCAACTCAAACAATGGTTGACAATTTCTTTTTCTTTGGCATGACTATCATTCGAAAAAAAAATGATGATCGAATGTCCTGAAGTTTCTAGTGCAGCATTTATTCCATTCATAAGACCTGGAACAAAAAACATATTGAACTCTGGCAAAATAACAGCGATCAGCCCAGATGTTTTTTTTCGGAAGTATCTGGCATGGAGATTGGGCTGATAATTAAATTGAGTAGCAGCTTCAATGACCCTTTTTTTTGTTTCAGGTTTGATATCTGGGTGGTCAGACAATGCTCTTGATACTGTCGATGGATTTAAGGAGAGCATTTTGGAGAGCTCTTTGAGATTTATTCGGTTCATATCTGCAAAGATACAAATATTTATTAACAACAAACGATTGTGCAAACGATTTCTATGAATTTAATTAGGCAGAAAAGACTAGATGAATTATCATTGTTATAAGTTTAGAATAATATGTAGAGTATGGTTATTTGTACAAAATAATATTCTTTTAATGTAGATAATTTGTCAATGAAACCTTGTATTTATTCTAAAAAATGAAGAATATATAAAATTTTTGATGCCATTAAAATAGCTTAAGAGTAAGATTTTTGAAATTGATGGATTTCTATTTGTTTTGTACAAGTGAAAAATTTTAACACAACTGTTATGGAAGTGTTAATATAAAAATGCAATTTTAGGGGTTATTAATCATTAATTTATGTCTTGAAAATAAGGGATTTTACATTTTATCGATGGTGAAGTAGTGAAACCTTAAAAATAATTTTGCAATAATCGTTTTGGATTCGAAAATTTATATTAAATTTGAGCCATCAAAACGATGTGTAAATTGTACACTAAGATAATATTTATTAACTAATTTTAACAAAATCGTCAAAGCCACATGAAAAGTTTTTTAACGAAATGGTCTTTTTCGTTGTTTTTGCTGATCGGATTGACAGCAGCTGGGATATCACAAAAAACGATATCTGGCGTTGTATCTGATGCATCAAACGGCGAAGCGCTCATCGGCGCAAATGTATTGGTAAAAGGGACTTCCACAGGAACTATTACCGATATTGATGGTAGCTATTCTCTTCGAGCAAACGAAGGTGATGTGCTAGTAATTTCTTATGCAGGATACACAGATCAAGAAGTAGCGATCGGTGCATCCAACACAGTAAACGTCGCCCTCGCAGCAGGTAAATTGCTTGATGAGGTAGTTGTTGTGGGATATGGATCACAAAAAACAAAAGAAGTAACATCTGCTGTTGTAAGTGTATCCAATAAAGAATTTAACAAAGGGCCAATTTCTGACCCAGCACAATTGTTACAAGGTAAGGTAGCAGGACTTCAGATTTATAATAGAGGTGGAGACCCGAATAGGTCAGCAACTATTAGAATGCGTGGACTTTCTACTGTAGGTGCCAATGTTGAGCCATTAGTGGTTATTGATGGTGTTATTGGAGCTTCTTTAGCTAATATAGACCCAAGTGACATCGAGTCTATGGATGTACTTAAAGACGGTTCAGCTGCAGCTATTTATGGTTCTAGAGGATCATCAGGAGTTATCTTAATTACTACCAAAAAAGGTTCTAAAAAAGGTGGTATCACTTTGAGCTATAATGGTCAATTAGGTGCATCTAATATTAGAAGAGCTGTACAGATCATGGATGCTGGTGAATTTAGAGCAGCTGGAGGAACTGACCTACAAAATGAAACAGATTGGATAAAAGAAGTTACCCAAACTGGTCTCAATAGAGTTCACAATATTTCTGCTGAAGGTGGATCAGGTGTGACTTCATATAGAGTTTCTGCCAATTTGAGAAATGTAGATGGTATCTTACAAAATACAGGATTTGATCAGTTGAATACAAGATTAAATTTTGGAACCAAAGCATTTAATGATAAGTTATCGATTGACTTTAATACTTCATTTACAAATAAAACTCAGAATTTTGGATTTTATGAAGCATTAAGATATGCAGTATTATATAACCCAACTGCTCCAATCTTAGGAGTAAATTCTCCTTATCAGCCATTTAATAGTGCACAGTTTGGTGGTTATTTCGAAACATTGGGACTTTTTGATAGTTTCAATCCAGTTTCTATAGTTAATCAAAATACAAACACAGGAAAAGTAAGAGAATTTAATTATGGTGCAACTTTAGGTTATAGCATTTTAGAAAACCTTACTGCAAATTTCAGGGTAGCACAACAAAGTAATACTTTCTCTTCTAAAGCATATTATCCAGCTACTTCTTACTTTAGAGGTAATGCTACAAGTCCTTTGAGAAAAGGTAGAGCCGATTTATATACAAATGAATCTTCATTCAAATTATATGAATTGTTTGGCACGCACACAATGGATTTGGGAAGATCAAATTTATCGTTGACAGCAGGTTACTCATTCCAACAAAATAACTTTAGTGATTATAATTTTGGTTTGGGAGACTTCCCTAATAATGATATCGAATTCATTAATAGCATTGAATCTTCTCAAGACTTCCAAAATAAAGCCCTTATTTCTGGTGCTTCTTCAGCTTCTCCAGATGAGAAAATCATTGCATTTTTCGGTAGAGCTAATTTTACATTCGATGATGCTATTTTCGTAAACGCTTCTGTACGTAGAGAAGGTTCTACAAAATTGGGTAAAGACAATCAGTGGGGCGTTTTCCCAGCTTTTGGTGTTGGAGTTGACATCAATAAGTATGCTGGCCTAGCTTCTGTTGACTTATTGAAATTAAGAGTTGGATACGGTGTTACTGGAGCGCTTCCTAGATTGAATGGACTTTCTCAAGAAATCAGAGTAATAGAAAATGGTGCTGATGGTAGTGTTACTACAAAATTGAGTAGAGCAGCAAACCCTGATCTTAAATGGGAAGAAAAGAGAGAGACAAATATTGGTGTTGATTTCAAATCTGGTAGGTTAAGCGCAAATGTAGATGTTTATTCAAGAAATAGTGTTGACTTTATCTTAGAAAGAACAGTAGATGTAGCAGTATATGGTGTAAATAAAAGATGGGAAAATGCTGGTTCATTAAATACTAAAGGTATCGAATTGGCATTGAATTATGATGTTGTGCAAGGTGATGATTTTGATTATACAACAGGAATCAATTTTTCATCTTACAAATCTAAGTTGACTGATTATGTACTAGATGCAGACATTCAAGGTAATTTGGGTGCACCAGGTCAAAACGGTACAAACATGATCCTTACTAAAAAAGGTGAAGAAATAGGACAAATCTGGGGACCTGTATTTGCTGGAGTATCTGAAACAGGTACACCAATTTTCCAAGATTTAAATGGTGATGGACAAGTTCTTGCTGGTCAAGATAAATGGAATGACCCAGCAGTAGATTTCCAAGTACTTGGTAAAGGTATTCCTGATTTTGAATTGGGTTGGAACAATGCAATTACTTACAAAGGTTGGAATGTCAATGCATTTTTCAGAGGTGCTTTTGGTCATAGCTTAGTAAATACATGGAGAGCATTCTATGAGCCACATCTTTCTACTCAAACATCATACAATTATGTTAATACATCTTTGGCAGTTCCAGGATTGACCACAGCAAGATTTAGTTCATTGTATGTTGAGAAAGCTGATTTCTTTAAATTGGACAACTTGACAATTTCTAGAAATTTAGGAAGCAACAAATATTTGAAGAATTTCAACGTGTCTTTAACTGGTCAGAATTTGTTTGTGTTGACAAAATACACAGGTGCAGATCCAGAGCCATCTTTAGTTGACTATGGTAGTTCAGATAATGGTGGTGTTGTAGATTATAGTAATCCGAATGTATTAGCGCCAGGTATTGACAGAAGAAGTAATTATTTTTCTGCTAGAACAGTAACATTAGGTGTAAACTTTAACTTTTAATAAATTTTAGAAATGAAAAATATAAAAAAATATTTTATATATTCTTTTGTTTTTCTGATGGCTGGTTCGTGTACCGACCTTGACGAAAAACTTAAAGGTGATATCACAAAGGATATCAATATTCCAGGGATTAGCTCTGGTGGCGAAACAGGTGGATCGGATGTACTAGGTGCTGTGTTTTCAAAATTGAGAAGTGCCGGAACAGCAAACCATGGTTCGTATTATAGTATTCAAGAGATAACTTCTGACGAAATGGTGATATGTGCGAAAGGTGGTGACTGGTATGATGGAGGTATTCTTATAGACCTTCACCAGCATACTTACAAACCTACCCATGATATGATCAACAATACATGGAACAATACATATAGTGCGATCACTACTTGTAATGAACTTTTAGCTTCTACCACAGCAAATCTTGATGAGAATCAAAAATCTCAGGTTAAAGCTTTAAGAGCTTATTTCTATATGAGATTATTAGACTTGTATGGTAATGTAAAAATTGTTACTAAACCAGGTGAAGACGCGCCTCAGTCAGATAGAAAAACTGTTTTCAATTTTGTTGAAAGCGAATTATTATCAGCATTAGGTGTATCTGCGATTTCTGCAGGA
>CALFYH010000350.1 GCA_937952155.1 uncultured Saprospiraceae bacterium | reverse complement strand
ATTGGTGGCTTTCCTTAAAACATTGACAGACAAGGAGATGGCGACAAATCCAAAATGGAGTGATCCGTTTAAACAATAAAAGAATTTTATTCATAAAATAAAAAAAGCCCAAGAAGAAATTCTAGGGCTTTTTTTTAGTATTTTTTGACTTGGATTAGATTTTCTCGACTATTTTGTATGTAGTATCCACATCACCCATTGTATAAAAATGCAAACATGGTACCCCAGATGCTTTCAGTTCTTTACACTGGTTTATACACCACTCTATACCCAATTTTTTTACATCCTTTTCATCAGTTTTGTGCAATTCTGAAACTAAGTCTTCTGGAAAATTGATAAAAAACTTACGAGGTATTGAATTTAGTTGGTATTTTTTTGTGATAGGCTTCAGACCTGGTACTATCGGGACATTGATTCCTGCTTTTTCGCAAGCATCTCTAAATCGGAAAAAATTTGCATTGTCAAAAAACATTTGTGTTACAATATAGCTTGCGCCAGCATCTATTTTCTGTTTTAGATATTCAATATCAGTGGCAAGGTTAGGAGCTTCAAAATGTTTTTCGGGATAACCAGCCACGCCAATACAAAAATCTGTGGGTGTGCCTTTTTCGATATTGCTATCAAGATATATCCCATGATTCATATCATTGACTTGTTTTACAAGATCGACCGCAAATTTATGACCATCTGGCTCAGGAATAAACTTATCTTCAAATTGTCTAGCATCACCTCGAAGCGCCAGTACATTATTGATCCCAAGAAAATTCAGATCAATTAAGGCATTTTCGGTTTCTTCTATGCTGAATCCGCCACAAATCAGGTGTGGAATCGCGTCAATACCATATCTATGCATGATAGAAGCACAGATGCCTACAGTACCTGGACGTTTGCGAATGGCTGTTTTTTCATAATATCCACTTGGTCGTTTATTATACACATATTCTTCTCTATGGTAAGTGACATCAATAAATGGCGGCTTAAACTCCATCAGCGGATCCAAAGTTTGGAAAATATCTGACATACTACCACCTTTAAGCGGTGGTAATACTTCAAAGGACACTAATGTTTGTCCCTTTGCTTTATCAAAATAATCTATGATTTTCATGAATATGGCGTACTAAAGTTTGGCGCAAAGGTAAGTTCCACATGCTGACATATCCTAACATGTGGCAAAATAAAATAAGAAAGCAGATGTTGAAAGACTATTTTTTTTCCTTTTTCTTAAAGTCTCCTCGTCTCCAAGCATCGATAAAATTTTTCCAAGCTATAGGATTGAAGATGTTTTGTGGCTTAATCTGCCCTGTGTAAATGTAATCTCTAGCTTGCTGCTTTATAACCAAGCTACTTGTCTCTCGACCATCTACAGGCACTGAGTATCTTATTTCTTTTAGCTTTTCGTCTGCAAGATTGGCCATAGCATTTTCTCTCAACTCATTTGAGATATCAATAGCCAAAAACTCTTGCTTGAAGTGTTCCTTGCTTGGCCATGGTCTAATGATGGCCTCAGGCAAGACATAATCATCTTCAGTCATGATTTGAACCCAAGTATATCTGTCAGAAGTAAGTACCTCAGGGATTTTGATTTCTACTGTTTTATATCCGATTCTTGAGAAAACTACAATTTCGCCAGCCAAAGCAACCAATGAAAAAAAACCGTCATATTCAGTAAAAGTACCACGATTGGTGCCTTTTACGGCTACATTGGTATATGCAAGTGGTGCAGGATTTCCGTCATTGTCTTCATATACGATCTTACCAGAAAACTCAATTACTTTAATAGGTTCATCCTTTTTTTGGGCATTCAATATGCCAAAACCAAGAAAAAGAATTGATAAAATCAGGAAACTGCCGCGCATAATGAATAAATATTATTTGAAATCAGATTTGAAATTTGATCCAGTACAAATGCTCAAACGCATAAAATTGTGTAAATATAGCACGACTTGCCTTTTTAACACTGATTTAACTATTTTTTCTACTCAATTTCTTACTTCACATCCATGTTTTAAAACCGACTTTATGGGAAATGTAAAGAAAATACTTCATTATTTCAAACTACCTAATGCATTTTGCACTACCTGATCCATCTTGGTCACATAAGTAAACTTCATATCCTTGATATATTCTTTGGGGATCTGTTCTACATGTCTTTTATTATCTTCACAAAGCATGATTTCCTTTATACCGGCACGTTTGGCTGCCAATACTTTTTCTTTTATTCCACCTACAGGTAAGACCTTTCCTCTTAATGTGATCTCACCAGTCATCGCAAGATAAGGTTTAACTTCCTTATTTTTTAATGCCGAAATAATTGCTGTAAGCATGGTAATTCCTGCACTAGGACCATCTTTTGGAATGGCGCCTTCAGGTACATGGATATGTAGGTCGGTTTGTTCGAAAATCTCAGGATCTACACCAAATGGCTCTGCATGGGCTTTGATATAACTCAGAGCTGTAGTGGCTGACTCCTTCATCACATCTCCGAGATTGCCAGTCAAGACCAATTTTCCTTTGCCTTTGTTAGTACTCGCTTCAATAAATAAAATGTCACCTCCAACTTTTGTCCAAGCCAAGCCAACTGCCACGCCTGGAAGGTCAACTTTCATATACAAGTCGTTATCATACATGATAGGACCTAATGCTTCGATCACATCTTGCTCCGTCAACTTTGGATTGTATGTTTCGTCCATAGCTACTTTTTTAGCTACGCTACGCATTACACCTGCCAATGTTCTGTCGAGAGTACGTACACCTGATTCTCTAGTATATTTTTGAATAATAAACTGTATCAAAGCAGGTGAAATAGATGCGTCATTCACTTTCAAGCCGTGTTCTTTGATCTGTTTGGGTACTAAGTGCCTTTTTGAAATTTCTACTTTTTCTTCGAGGGAATATCCGCTCACGTCTATGATCTCCATCCTGTCGAGCAATGCTGGCTGGATAGACGATAAAGAATTGGCTGTAGCTATAAATAAGACCCTTGACAAATCATAATCCAGATCAAGGTAATTGTCATGGAATGTGGAATTTTGTTCTGGATCCAATACTTCCAATAATGCAGATGATGGATCACCTCTGAAGTCCTTGCCTAATTTATCTATTTCATCAAGGATAAAAACCGGATTGGAAGATTTTGCCTTCTTGATAGACTGGAGTATTCGCCCAGGCATGGCACCGATATACGTTTTGCGATGTCCACGTATTTCGCTTTCGTCATGCAAACCACCAAGTGACATGCGTATGAATTGCCTTCCCAATGCTGTGGCAATGGATTTTCCTAAGCTCGTTTTACCTACACCCGGAGGACCTACAAGACAGATGATCGGCGCTTTCATGTCACCCTTCAGCCTAAGGACTGCAAGGTGCTCGATGATACGTTTTTTGACATCTTCGAGTCCGAAATGGTCTTTATCTAATACGGTTTTGACTTTTTTCAGGTTAAATACATCTTTAGTCACATCATCCCACGGTAGATCGAGCATGAGCTCTAAGTAATTTAACGTTACAGAATATTCTGCTATTTGTGGATTGATGCGTCGAGCTTTGATAATTTCGCGATCGAAGGCTTCCTTGGCTACCTTAGGCCATTTTTTCTTGTCTGCTAGTTGCTGAAGTTTATTGAGTTCCTCCTCATGCGGATTGCCACCGAGTTCTTCTTGGATTGTCTTCAGCTGTTGATTGAGAAAGTATTCTTTCTGCTGTTTTTCCAGATCGCCTCGTACCTTAGATTCTATCTGATCCTTTATTTCAAGCAATTGCAACTCGCCATTCATCACATTCATTACTAAATGTGCTTTGGCCAAATAATCATCTGTTTCGAGGATTTCTTGCTTTTTAGCTACGCCCAAATTCATATTGGACGCTATAAAATTGATGAGAAATCCATTGTTTTTGATGTTTTTCAGCATCAAATTTGCTTCAGTAGGAATATTTGGAGATAGTTCTACGATTTTTTTTGCATAATCTCTGATGGATGAAATGATGGCATTAAATTCAACATTTTTAAGCGGCACAACGTCTTCGACTATATGTATTGTTGCCTCCAGCATCTTGTCATTCGGGATGAATGTACCAGGTCTGAATCTTTTTCTACCTTGAAGGATCGCTGTTGTGCTTCCATCAGGCATTTTGAGAATTTTCATGATCTTAGCAACTGTACCCAACTGGTGAAGTCCATCTTGGTCAGGATCTTCGCTATCCATATCCTTTTGTGTGAGAACACCAAGCAATTTATCACCTTTTTCAGCTTTTTGAAGGGCTTTGATAGACTTGTCTCTGCCTACAGTGATAGGGATGACTATACCTGGAAAAAGCACTGTGTTTTTGAGTGCAAGCACAGGCATAGTATCTTTGTAGTCATCATCAAACTTCAACTCATCATCTCCCATGCTAAAAACTGGAAGCGCATCACCTTCTTCCTGATTGCTATCTAGCATATATATATTTTTGTCAAACATCGGCTATCTGTATATTAAGTAAAGTACTATGTCAATATATGTACCAAACGGATTTTTTCAAAAAAAGGTATCAAAATGGCAGGATTTAAAAATAAATTAAAGACAAACTGGCAGACTGAAAATGTAACTTTTATTTTAATTGTTACCTAAATAATGGTATTTTATGATACTTTTGCTTAAATATTAATGATATAACATGATACATATAAGCAGTAGAATTAAATTGTGTGTGGCTTTTGTCATCTTAAATGCAGGAGTCATTTTCGCAGGTGAAGGTATGTGGTTGCCCCAACTTCTAAAACTCCTGAACGAAAAGGAGATGAAAAGTATGGGAATGAAAATCTCTGCCGAAGACATCTATAGTGTAAATAAAGGCTCATTAAAAGATGCTGTCGTTCATTTTGGCGGATTTTGTACATCGGAGATTATTTCACCCAATGGCCTGTTGCTTACCAATCATCACTGTGGTTATGGACAGATTCAAGCGCATTCATCAGTAGAAAACAATCTTATAAAAAATGGATTTTGGGCAAAAACATACAAGGATGAATTGCCTAATGAAGGCCTTACTGCCACATTTATTGATTATATAGATGATGTCTCTGCCAAGGTATTGCAAGGTGTGACTAGCAGCATGACAGCCGCAGAAAGACAATCGGCCATAGACAAAAATCTTGCTGAAGTAAAAAAGCTTTATACCTTAGAATCGTATCAAAATGTGATCATTAGACCGTTTTTTGATGGAAATCAATATTTTGCATTTGTGACCACTACTTATAGAGATGTAAGACTTGTTGGTGCACCACCAGAATCTATTGGAAAATTTGGATCTGATACAGACAACTGGGTATGGCCAAGACATACTGGGGATTTTTCAATATTTAGAATATATGCTGGCAAGGACAACAAACCTGCTGATTATTCTCCCGACAATGTACCTTACACACCGAAGCACTTCCTACCAGTATCTATGGATGGCGTTGCAGACGGAGATTTTACTATGGTTTTTGGATTTCCTGGTAGAACCAATGAATATCTACCTTCATCGGCTATAAAACAGGTGTTGAATACCCTAAATCCTGCAAAAATTGCCATAAGGGACAAATCGCTTAAGATCATGGACAAATATATGCGTGAAGATGAGGGAACAAAAATTAAATATGCGGCCAAGTATGCCACAATAGCTAACTATTGGAAAAAATGGATTGGCGAATCACTAGGTCTCAAAAAATCTAACGCCCTTCAAAAGAAATTAGATTATGAAGCGGAATTTCAGAAGAGATTGGCTGAGACAAGCCCATATAAAAATTTATTATCTGACATGGATAAGTTGTATAGTGAAATAGATCAATATGCATTGGCTGCTGATTATTACAACGAAATAGCATTGCGAAATGTAGATATCACAGCGTATATGTCCACGTTAAGAAGGCTTGTGACTGCTTATGAAAAAAATGGACTTACTGCTTATAATGAAAGGATCGAAGACGTTAAGAGTTATTCAAATGATTTTTTCAAGGATTTTGATCCAAATATAGATCAAGAAAAATTCGGAGATCTGCTTACAATGTATGTTGACAATCTGGGTGCTAAGTTTGTACCAGAATTTCTACAAAGAGAGAGTCTCGGTATGTCAGCAAAAGAGTCTTATGAACAGATGGCCAAAGACCAATTTATGCAGACCAGCTTTACATCAGAAAAGGAAGCAAATAGAATTTTGCAGTTGGATCCAGAAAAGGCAATCGCAGCGATAAAAAGCGATCCTATGTACGCTTTTGCTTCAGAATGGTCGGCATTTTATAGCAAGGAGATTTCTACACCATACAACAATATTCGCAAAGAAATAGACCTAAAACAAGCACAATATACGCAGGCTCAGATGGAAGTATTCAAAGAAAAACGATTCTATCCAGATGCAAATAGCACCATGCGCGTTACATACGGTCAGGTAAATGGCTACGAGCCTAGAGACGCCGTCAAATATGAATCAGTCACGTATCTAGATGGCGTGATCGAAAAATATATACCAGGAGATTATGAATTTGATCTTCAGCCTAGAATGTTGGAATTGTACAAGGCCAAAGATTATGGTCCATATGCCGATAAATCTGGTAAATTGCCTGTATGTTTTATTGGATCAAATCATACAACAGGTGGAAACTCAGGAAGTCCAGCCATTGATGCTCATGGAAATCTGATAGGCTTGAACTTCGACAGAGTATGGGAAGGAACCATGAGTGATATTAATTACGATCCTGAAATCTGTCGCAATATAATGGTTGACGCGAGATACATACTTTGGGTCATCGACAAATATGCAGGTGCAGGACATTTGGTCAAGGAAATGAAATTGGTTCACCCAAAATCAAATACAAAAAAAGTTAAGTCTAAACCAAAAAAATAGTGGCTTGCTTTACAATCGAATCCTGAATATCTCGATATGAAATTTTTTATTTCTATTCTATTGATTTTCAATTTTTTATATACTTCAGAAACTAAAAGTATATACAAAGAAGATCTTCAAAAAATAAAAGGGATTACGGTTGTGGCACCGCGTAAGTCTATCGGTGCTTCTGCATTCAATAAACTGAGAGATATTCACACCGAATGGGTAAGTTTTGTACCATATGGTTTTTCTAAAAAAGGAAGTCCTGAAGTGCGTTATAACCTTGAATGGCAATGGTGGGGAGAAAAAATTTCTGGTGTGGAAACTTGTATCTTAGAAGCCAAAAAACAAGGCCTAAAAGTCATGGTCAAACCACAAGTATTTATTAATGACGGATGGGTTGGGGATATGGATTTTGCAACGGAAGCCCAATGGAAATCTTGGGAAACCAGTTATAAGAAATTTATCTTTGATTATCTCAATCTAGCTGCCAAGCATCATGTGGAAATGTTTTGCATCGGAACAGAATATAATATATCAGTGGTCAAGCGTGAAAAATTTTGGAGACAACTTATTGCCGATGCACGAAAGGTATATCAAGGACAAATTACCTATTCTGCCAATTGGGATAATTTTGAAAAAACAAAAATATGGAATGATCTCGATTACATAGGAATAAGCAGTTATTTCCCACTTTCAGACGCTAAAAATCCCACACTTGGACTTCTCGTCAAAGAATGGAAGCCAATCGTTCGCAGATTGAAATCGATAGCTACGAGCCACAAAAAACAAATATTATTTACTGAATATGGCTATATGTCTGTAGATGGATGCGCTGGCAAAGCTTGGGAAATCGAAAAATCCATAGATAAACTTCGCATCAACAATACAGCTCAGAGTACAGCTTATGATGCACTTTGGACCGTGATGAATAAAGAAGACTTTTGGGCTGGCGGCTTCTTATGGAAGTGGTTTCCAGATGGCATGGGTCATGAAGGATACCCTGAAAAAGATTACACACCTCAAGACAAACCGGCAGAATTGATAATTAAAAAATGGTTTAACCAACCGATTAGAAAATAATGATACAAGTTGCGACACACACGGCGGAATTGAAAAAATTGATTGAAATCAATAAAAATAAAGGTGCTTCGATAGGATTTGTGCCGACAATGGGCGCATTGCACGAAGGTCATCTGACCCTTGTATGTAGCGCAAGTAAAGAAAATGATGTGGTGATCGTGTCTATTTTCGTGAATCCCACCCAGTTTAATGACAAAAAAGACCTTGAGAAATATCCACGTACCTTGGATTCTGATTTGCTACTATTGAGTGGCTCAGGTGCAAACGTGGTTTTTGCGCCAGGTGTAGATGATATTTATCCCGATGGCGATGATAAAGGTGCAGATATCGACCTTGGTGGACTTGATATGTATATGGAAGGAGCATTCAGACCTGGGCATTTCAAAGGTGTAGCACAAGTGGTCAAAAGATTGCTCGAGATCGTGACTCCTGACAGACTCTACATGGGTCAGAAGGATTTTCAGCAGTTCACCATCATACGGTATATGTTGGACAGTTTGAATATAAATACACAACTTGTAGTTTGTCCCATAGTACGTGAAACGACAGGTTTGGCCATGAGTTCGCGCAATGAAAGATTGTCATCACCAACAAGAGCTGCTGCAGGAATAATCTTTAGAGTATTGAAATCCGCAAAAAGACAATCTGCATCAAAATCTCCACAAGAAATCTGCGAGACTGCCATGAAAAAGTTAAAATCACAACCTTTCGACCCGGAGTATTTTATCATTGTCGATGGTAACACATTACAACCAGTCGATGATTTAGGGTCAACAAATTACGCTGTGGCGTGTGTTGCAGTATGGGCCGAAGGCGTCAGATTGATAGATAATCTGATCATTAAAAAAGATTGATGTATTTTTTATCCGTTTTTCAACCCATATTCTTTGATCAATTGTTGCTTTTGATCCTGTGCATCATCATACCTAATAAGTCCGAATTTTTCACTTAATCTTTTTATTTCTTCTGATTTTTTAGGTGATCCACTTGGATATCCATTTTCAGGTGTCAACTGATGAAAAACGGCTTCCAGATATTCTTCAAAAGGTTGATTGAAATACATATCTATAAATCTAAGAGGTTTTTCTGATGCGTTAAAAAATGTGTGTTTGATCATACGTGGTCTCATGTGCCAACCTCCAGCTTGGATTTCTACTACCTCATCACCTAATAGAACACTCGCCGTACCTTCCAATACGTACATAAGTTCGTCCAATTCTAAGTGTCCATGAGGTGCAGGACCCATAATTTTGGGCGCAACAGCACATTCCACACTTGAAAATAAACCATTTGTGAATCCTGACCTAACCCATACCCTTATATCCATTGTTCCTTTGTTTTCCAAAGCTGGTTGATTAGGAAGCAGAAAAGGCTTAATTGGGTCTATAGATGTCTTTGATATATTTGTCAAAATCGAAGGATTGATTCCTATTAAAGGTAATAAAACTGAAGATTGCAAAAAATTACGACGTTCCATGAAATATATTATTTATTAATCCAAAAGTAATAAGAACTAAACCCACACTTTACACTAGTTTGTATTATGCAGGTTTGACCTTGTATTTGGTCCTTTTCTTCTCAGACTCTAAAATAGCTCTTTAAAATATTGCAAACCACAAATTCAAATTTGCAAACTACAAAGTGACATATTCGTATCTATTATTCTAGAAATACTTTTGTCGTACAATTTATTTAACAAATCAAAAAATTTGAATCAAATCCTTAAATCTTTATATTATGAACTTATTTAAAATTTCAACCAAAGTATTATTCCTATTTTTAAGTGTTTTTTTTGCTATATCTTGTGTATCAGATAAACCTGTAGAAGACGACAAAATCAAAAACACTTCGATCGTCGTAGGTAAATGGACGATAAAAGCTGGAGCAACGTATGCCATTAATGAAAATGGAAAGGAAATCACAACAGCAACATTAAAACCAAATGTCTTTGCCCATGAACTCCTTGCAAATGGTGACTATATCGGTCATGACTATGTTGGCAATACTACAGTAAAAGGAAGCTGGAAACTCGAAAACACCATTGAATCGTCTGAAGAATTCAAAACAACACTTGCTATTACCACGCCAGATACACAAGCCAATAAAGGATCGCTTTTTATAGATCAAGATGGGTATCAGCGATTCCTTTTAAGTATCGCCATAAAAATTACTCCAAACACAATGCATTTAAAATCAAAGGAATATGAAGCTTATCCTTATGACAAAAATTGGGCTGTATATACTTTTTTTAAACAATAATTAATCAATTTTCATATGCGATACATTACAATTTTCATTTTCTGTATAACGCTAGTTTGTTGCCAAAAAGAACAAGATACATTACCACCGGAAGACAATAGTGGTAATACAAATAATGAATTTGGCAAAGGACAGCCACAAGTGGTTGGTACATCTGGAGTGGCTACTTGGGATGCACTTGCTTTGTCAGAAAAAAACCGCATAAAATCTTGGAACACATTATTTCTTCACCAGTCTGTTGGTCAAGATTTAGAAGAAGGTTGCAAGGCTAATGGATTTCCATGGACATATTATGACAATGGTGACAAAATCAATAAAGGATTGATGGGTGGTATTTTTGTGGATGTTGGAAATATACCAAATGGAAATCCCTTTGAAAAAATTCGCGTTTTTAAAGAACAAATTTTACAAAATAAGGATGTTGTAAAAATCGGAGCATTTAAATTTGGATATGCGGATATTGATGACACCAATTATCTAAAAGTGCAGGATGCTTACAAGAACATGGTTGACGAATTGAAAGCTAAGGTTTCTGATTTCCGTTTTGTTCATGTCACGCCACCATTGGTATATAGCGTAGAAACTTATGATGGAAACGGTGCTAGAATGAAAGTGGGACAATGGATGAAGGCAACATTTGCTACTAAAGATGTCATTTTTGATCTGCAAGCATTAGAGAGCAACGATGGACAATGCCAACAAAATGTAGTATGGCGAATATGTGCAGAAAATCGAAATTCGGCTTCTGACCCAAGTGAGGTAAACGGAATCGATACCTCAGATGGTCAAGGACATATAGGCAAAAAAGCTGGTCAACGTATCAGCAAAGCCTTTCTCTTGAGTATCTATTATTCAGCAAAATAATCAATCATGAATCCATCGACAGTTATAATATTTAGAATTCTGCTCATCATCGGCGGCTTCATTCTGCTATATATAATAGGTAAACCGATGATGCAAACCATAAAATATCGAATTTCTGAAGAAACGGTAGAAGGCAAAGTTATAGGCTTCAGAGGTAGAAGAACGAGCAAAACCATTTTCACAGAAAATACTGGCAAATCAGGGACAAAAAGAAAGGCTAGAAGACCCGTATTCAGGTATCCTGTGGCAAATGGTAGTCTCGACTCATTAGAAGCCTTTGGCACTTCCGCCATTTTATTACCATGGTTAAATTTTGACTTAAATGAAAATGTTCAAGTAGTATTTTCCAAATCAAAGCCCGAAAATGCTTATATTTTTAGCCTAGGTTTATTGCTTTCTGATTTTGTGCTAGTATTATTGTGTTTATTTATGGTGAAGTTGGGTTTAATAAGGCGCCGATAAATTTATTAACCTGAAATTCATTAATTTTAAACGTCCGCAGTACCAAGCCAAAAAGCAAATTCAGAGTTGAAAAATGTAAAATGTAATTATCTTTATGTCAAGAGAATTAGTTATTCTTTTATTTTGCTTATGGATTCAATTGTACATAGGTTCGGTCTTATTTTCATAATGATATATTTTTATCAGATTCCAAATATTTATGGCCAATCATCATTCAAGCCTTCGGTTTATATAGGAAAAGACGGCCTTAATAATGCCGTGGAAAGGCAAGTATTGAAGGCTAAAAATGAATTTGTATGGATAACGACAGACAATGGATTGTACAGATATGATGGCAATTCTTTTTTTTGCTATAAACACAAGCCGAATGTGATTACTTCTATAGCATCCAACAATTGTTACAGTATGCTAGAAGACAGCAAAGGAAGATTTTGGGTCAATACTGACGAAGGCATAAGTCTCATGGATCGAAAATCTGGTACTTTTGAAAACTATGCTCCTGATACAATCGTTATGCCCCATCTTGGACTTAACTATACCCAAATGGCTGAAGATTCTAAAGGAAATATCTGGATTGGTGGGTATTTTGATATACTAATCTTCGACCCAATAAATAAAAAATTCTGCAGAAGTGGTTGGTTTGAATATGCAAAAAACGCAGGAATCATCCATTCAGAAACAAGAAATAGTATCACGCAAAACATAATCAAAAAATCGAAAGAAGAGCTTTGGATTCTTTCAGTTTATGGACTTTTTTCTGTTAATACAGTCAATAGGAAATATACCTATCACCCTAATCCAGATATTTCCGACTATTTTGCATTCTATATTTCCGACATTGATGCGTATGGAAATTTATGGATTGCCACCTATGATCAATGCTTTTTTAGCTACATGCCAAATAGCAATTCTTGGAAAAAACATTTATGTCCACCAAAGTCCAAGAACTTACCAGATCAAACCATCAGTATCAAATCATTTGGTAAAGATTCACTGATCATTTTAAGAAATGACAAGCTATTTATTTATGATGTGAAAAATGAAAAATTTTCAAATTTTGAATTTGAACTTGAAGATCCTAGGTTTCCACTAATGTCCTGGTCAAATATGGAGATCGTCAAAAATCATTTGTATGTAGTCTCATCACAAATGGACGCATTCGTTCACTTAAGAAAACAAAAGAATATATTTCATAAAAAAAAGATACCATTGCCTGTCGGGTTTAACAACAACCATAGCTATATCACACTGACAGGTAAAATTTTAGCTGGTGATTGGAGTCGTGGAAAAATTGTAGTTTGCGATACTAATTCTTGTATTACTATATCAGACCAATATAATAATCAAAACTGCGGAGCATTACAACTTTATTTTTGCTCGACCAAAGGAAAACAATATTTTAGTACTAGTCAAGGCGTATTTGAATGGGATGATGTATCTGGTAAGGCTATAAGGTATGCTATTGAAAATTTGAGAAAATCTGAAACAGAATTTAGAAACTTTACTGAAGATAATTATGGTAACATTTATGTGAGGGAAAGAAATTCAGGTATCTATGTCTTAAAATCAGAACAAAAGAAATTGGAATATTTGGACACTAATATAAGATCATCTGCATACAGTGCCTTGTATTATGATTTTCTTACCAATAAATTGTGGATAGGAACCGAAAAAAACGGATTATATGTAATGGATATATCCAATCGCAAGACAAAAAATTATCAACTTATACATGGAAAGAAGAGTTTTATCAATGATATCATCGGAGATAAAGCGGGCAATGTGTACCTATTGATGCCATCGTCTGGGATGATGCACATACAAAGCAATGGCATGAAGCCAAAACTGTATACTGTCAACGATGGTATGAAAAGTGAAGCTGTCAGATATGGTTATGTATCGTCTTCAGGAACACTTTGGTTTACTACAGAAACTGGTTTGACAGCTTTTGATACTAACACAGAAAGATTTTATAACTTCGATAGCGAGAAGAAAACCGAATTATTCAACTACAGAATATTTCCAGATACCAATGGATTTATTTCCCAAAATTCTTTCCCAGATCACATAATTACTCTAGACCATACTATCATCAAGGATTTAAACCCTAAAGGCAAAATATATCTTAAAGATGTCAGACTCTTTGATGTTGCTTTACCCATTGTCAGTACATTCTCTCTAGGTTATAACCAAAATTATCTTTCATTTACAATAGGGTATGTTGACCAAGATTTTCCTTCAAAACCTGTATTGCAATATACCGTAAACGATCAGAAATGGCAGACATTAGATGACTTTTCATTCAGTATGTTCAATATCAATCCAGGGAAGTACCACATTCAAGTTCGAGAAAAATATAATCTAGTCAATGTTTTTTCTTTTAACATAATCATCTCTCCTCCATGGTGGAAAACAAAGATTTTTTTGGGTTTTCTGACTATTTTATTCTTTGGTGTAATGTATCTTTTATATCGTAGACATATCCAAAATATCAGAAGAGAAGAAGCAAATAAAAATGAAGTTCAGCAGCAAATGGCCAAAATAGAAATGGCAGCGCTACGCGCGCAAATGAATCCACACTTTATCTTTAATTGTCTCAATTCCATCAATAGATTTATTTTGGTCAATGACATGGATGCAGCATCTTCTTACCTTACGAAATTTTCAAGGTTGATCAGGCTTATTCTCGAAGTGAGTAAAGAAGATTTTATTGCTTTGGATAAAGAATTGGAAGCTTTACAATTGTATATTGGCATGGAATCGATGAGATTTCAAGATAGTTTTGAGTGGAAAATAGATATTGATGCGCAGGTAGATGTGCATAACATTTTCATTCCTCCATTGTTTCTTCAGCCATATATCGAAAACGCTATTTGGCATGGGCTTATGCAAGCTTTACCAGAGCATGGTGTAAAAAAACTCCTTGTAAATGTATTTGTTGAGGACAAGCCTACCATTATTGAAATAATAGATAACGGCATTGGCAGAGAAAAAGCTGGTCAATTAAAAAGTAAATCATGCGACCAACACAAATCATATGGTATATCTTTATCAGCCGAAAGGTTAAAACTAATGCAAAATCTCCATAACGCACAAAGTAGTATCTCTATTATAGACCTTGCAGATGGATCTGGAATACCATGCGGTACTAAAGTGCGTATCGAACTAAATACAAACTCATAAAATAATTGATATGAATGCCGTAATCATTGATGATGAGAAATATTGCACAGATGTGCTGTGCATTCTATTGGAAAAAAACTGTCCGGAAGTTCATATTGATGCCGTATTTAATCAGTCATTGGATGCGCTCTCTTATCTCAAGCTCCAACAGCCAGACATCATATTTTTAGATATAGAAATGCCACATCTAAATGGTTTTGACCTTTTGGAACAGCTTTCTGATGTGAAGGCTGGAGTAATATTTACCACTGCTTATGACCAGTATGCTGCCAAGGCATTTAGGTTTAATGCAATAGACTATCTCCTCAAGCCTATAGACAAAGATGAGTTGGTAGCGTCATTGAAGAAGTCTATACCAGTTTTATCTCCCTATAAAATGCGCCATCTTATCTATCTTAATAAAAACAATACCCCTGAAAAAATTCTACTTCCGATTGGTAATGAAATTGTTTTCGTACAGGTGGTAGACATTATTTGTTGTGAAGCTGATGGTAGTTATTGCAAAGTATATACTGTCCAAAATCCCAAACCTTACCTTATTTCTCGCAATCTGCTAGAAATCGAAGATGTTTTGAATAATCCCGCATTTTTCAGACCTCATACATCTTGGCTCATTCACGAAACCTATATTCAAAAGCTTATCAAAGGCGAAGGAATGCAAATTGTACTCAAAGGTGACATTCATGTACCTGTGGCGAGAAGCAAACGACAAGATGTTTCGAACAGGCTTATTGGGTAAAAAATTCAAAAACATTGCCCTTTAATTTTTGTTTGCATTTAGTAAAATACACATGGTCATATGGAAGACAGAAAAGGTAAAGTAAAAGTTGGAGATCACATTCCATCATTCAACGCAGAAGATGAAAATGGTGTACCGCTCACTGCTGATTCACTTAAAGGTCAAAAGTGTATTATCTTCTTTTATGGTCAGGATGATAGCCCTACTTGCACAAAGGAAGCATGCAATATTCGAGACAATTACGCCTTATTTTCATCTAATGGATACAAAGTCTATGGTGTCAGCAAGGACAATGCAAAAAAACACAAAAAATTCATCGACAAATACGAACTGCCTTATTCACTTATCGCCGATCCAACCTTGAGCATGATGAGTGCATTTGGGTATTATGGACCAAAGATTTTTATGGGAAAAGAAGTAAACGGTGTGTATAGAACGACTGTAGTGACTGACGAAGCTGGCTTTATCACCCATATTATAAGTGATGTCGTCTCAGGTGACCATTCCAACCAATTGAAAAATGCTCTTGGTATTTGATTTAGCTTTGTGGCACCTTGATGAGATATTCTTTCCCTGGTGCTACTGTAAGTTTATTATTGATCAACCAAGGATTATAAAACTTTAAGATCCTATATGTTATGCCTTGTTGATGCGCAAAATCTGCTAGATTCGGTATAGAAGTTGTAATACTTAAGGTTTTGAGATTAGAATTCAGGTTATATTTTTCGGTATCATCTACAAAATAGCCAAAATCTTGTGGATTCTTTACAATTTCTTTGATGGCAATGATTCTAAATAAGTATCTGGATGTTTCTTCATTGATATTTACATCATAATAATTGGACTCTTTTTGCTCCTCAAGTGTCCTAGCAAAAGCCGTTGGACCTACATTATAAGCTCCAGCTACATTCGTCCAACTTCCAAATCTTCGATACAATTGTTTTATATAGTTACAGGCTGCTTTGCTAGATTTTTCTATATGCAGACGTTCATCAACGTCTTCGTTTATCTCCAGACCCATTTCTATAGCTGCTGGTTTCATAAATTGCCAATATCCTTTTGCACTGGCTGATGATGTGACATTTCTTAGTCCGCTTTCCGCAATAGCGAGATATTTAAAATCATCGGGAATCCCGTTTTCTGCAAGGATGCGCTCCACTACTGGTAAATATTTGTTGGCCAATTTCAAATGAAGTAATGTCGTAGATTGCCAGTAAGCATTTACACTCAGCTCTCGGTCGAGACGTTCTCTAGTATCTTCATTGACAGGCATCGGCTCACCTGCAAAGTCAAAAGGTTTGTTTAGATTTACACTCTTGATTTGTTGTGGCAACTCAAAAAAACTTGATAATGATTTTTCACTTTTATAGGATAAAAAAATGAGCATAGTAAAGATGATACCTGCAATGAATCCAAAAAGTGGAAATAATTTATGTCGTGACATCTTTGGGATTTTAATTGTGTAAAATTTGTCTAGGTCTTTTGTATATTGGTACAGTACTACATGGCTCACCAAACATGATGCTTTGTGCGTCAGGTATTAGACGTGATGTGATCATTGTGTACGCATAAGATGGTACTGGCTTGCTTCCACATCCTTTGATAACGATGCGCTTGTCCAAAAATTGTTCTATATCTATCTTTTGAATCTCGTTTCTGTAGTGCATCAACAAATATTCATCCCAACTACCTTGATAAATATCAAAAGCTATTTCTTTGAGATACACAGAAATCAACATGTAAGCCCATAGCGGAATCACGGCATCCGTACTACACGTTATAAGCACTATCTTGTCTTGGTAAATACTCCAATCCAAGTTTTTCAAGGATTCTCTAAATTCTTTTTCCTTCAATATAAGACCGTGAAACAGATATTCCTTTATATCAAAAATAATATATGACTTGGTAGGAAAAAAATCTTCAAGATTAATGGTAATAAGGCCGCTTCCTGCTACACGGTTTACTAAAGTATTATTCTCCATGAATGATTGGATGAATTTGTTTATTATTCTTCTTCATTAACAATATTATGGACAACTGGTTTTTGCTCTTCTTCAATTGGTGCTTGTTCGCCTATCTGATTATCAATGCTTTCAAGCTCTTTCACCTTAGGTAGATCTTCGATCGTTTTCAACCCAAAATAATCTGTAAATTTTGAAGTCGTGCTATACAAAAGAGGCTTACCTGGTCCTCCACTTCTACCTGATATTTCAATTAAATCCTTCTCTAACAATTTTTGTATGGTATAATCGCTATTTACACCTCGGATTGATTCAATTTCAGTTTTTGTAACTGGTTGTTTGTAGGCTATGATGGCCAATGACTCTAATGCCGATTTGCTTAATTTTTTGTGGGTATTCTGGCGAAGATACGTTCCAATGGTGTGATGGTACAAAGCTTTGGTCATAAATCTGAATCCTCCTGCGATCTCTACAATCTCTATTGAATAATGTTCATCATTGTATTTATCTCTCAAACTTTCAATATTAGTTGCTATTTCATTATCAGAAAATGTAGTTCCAAGACTATCTTCTAGCGCATTTTTGATATCGTCAAAACTGATGGAAGGATTGCCTGTAAAAATCAAACTCTCTATATGTAATGCTAAAGGATCCAAATATTTGTGTTATTTATTTAACTAAGTAGTTGGTATTAAAATGATATTTATCTCATTACAAAAATACAAACTTAGTGTTTTTTTTTATTTTATGCAATAGAAGTTACGATATTCTAAGGTAATATGAAATCAAAAGAATAATTATAAACACAACAAAGCCAATAATGAGTTCAAAAGCTCGTTGATTGATTTTTGTTTTGCTTTCGCCAAATGGCAATATTTTTTGTTCTTTACCAACATTTACAAGAGTATAGTTCGTTTTACCTTTTATATATTCGATACTCAATTTAAACAACTCTTCGCCCAGCATAAAGCTATACTCTTTGTCTCCGAGCACAGAAAAGTCGATTTTTATGATTTCTTGTCCGATATATACGATTACATGCCTTGAAATATCTCCATGATACAAATTAATGTCATAATCTGTCCCGGATACATTTTTATATTTCCAAAAAACCTGCGGCATGAAAACTCAATTAATGGTGAGTCAAAATTCTTCGGTTCGCCATACATTCCGCCTAAATATTTTGTGACGACTATTCCGAAATTAAATCATTCCCGTGACAAGATAACAACATTTCGAAACACAATGTAAAAGATTTCTAGAATCAATTATCAAACGTGATTTCAACTTTTTCGGTTACAGGATGCGCTTGACATGTCAGTATATACCCAGCTTCCACTTCATCATCTTCCAAGGCAAAACATTGATCCATAGTCATCTCACCAACAGTAACTTTTGCCATACAAGTCGAACATGCACCACTTGTACACGAATATGGTGGATTCTTTTTGGCTTCGATCAAGGTATCAAGAATCGTTTTTCCCTTAGGAACCTTGACATCAAAAGTATTGCCACTTAAAGTAACACGAACTGTTGCCATATCAACACCAGAATCAGAATGCGTATTGGCTGTTGCAAAATATTCTTTGTGAATTTGTTTTTTATCAATGCCTTGGGCAATTAAATAATTTTCTGTCTTCTCGATTAGGTCTCCAGGGCCACAAACAAAATAGCATTTTTCAGGATTTTGACCTTGGTTGTTTCTAAAGAATTCTGAGTAAATTTGTTCATTTAACCTTCCTGTTTTGCCCTTCCAAGATACAATTTTTTTAGCAAATAGCCCACCTATTCCTCCTTCTTTTCTGATGATCGGTTTACTCAAGACGTGCTCCACTACCAACTGATCGGCGTATTTTTTCTCTAGCATATCCAGCTGTTCTTTAAATATAATATTGGATTCGTCTCTAGATCCATACAATAGATAGCAGCTGCTCTTAGGCTCATGTTCAACTATCGTTTTTATCATCGACATTACCGGCGTGATACCACTACCAGCAGCAATAAAATAAATATCTCTTTGCTTTTGACCTTCAGGGTTCAATACAAAATGTCCTTCCGGTGTCATGACTTCGAGCGTATCGCCTTCTTTTACCTTATCATTCAGGTATGAAGACATCTGTCCGCCACTTACTTTTTTTATGGTGATCCCTGGAGAAGAAGCATCAGTCGAAGTACAAATAGAATAAGCCCTGCGCAATTCTGTACCATTGATAACTGCTTTTATGGTCAAATGTTGTCCCGGAATAAATTGGTAATTTTCCCTCAAATGACTAGGGATATCAAAATAAATGGTATTTGTATCTTTTGTTTCTGATACTATTTTGTTTATTTTTAGGGTATGAAACTGCATTTTTATACTTTTGTTGCTTGATATTAATCTGATTAATCCCAAATTGGTCGCCGAAAGTACGTACTTTTCGCAAAATAATTGGTTAATTGGCGTATGATCTTCATTGACCCATTGTCGTTTGTTATTATAATTACCTGAAATACATTATGTTATAAAATATATTTTATGCCGTTAAAACTTTCAATTGTCATACCTGCTTACAATGAAGAGATGACTATCAAAACCATTCTCGAAAAAGTGAGGCAGGTGACACTCATAGGAAATGTCACTAAAGAAATCATTATAGTGAATGATTGTTCAAAAGATGGCACAGAAAAAAGCGTTTTGGAGTACAAAGAGGCTTTTCCAGAAATAGAAATTTCATATTACAAACATACTGTAAACCAAGGCAAAGGTGCGGCACTTCATACAGGCATCCGTGAAGCTAAGGGCGATCTTATCATCATTCAAGACGCAGACCTGGAGTACGATCCCGAAGAGTTCAATCTCTTGCTCAAGCCCATTTTAGACGGATTTGCAGATGTGGTTTATGGATCGAGATTTATGGGTGGCAAGCCGCATCGTATTCTCTTTTTCTGGCATTCTATTGGCAATAAGGTACTAACATTTTTTTCAAATGCACTGACAAATCTAAATCTGACGGACATGGAAACATGTTACAAAATGTGGAAGTCAGACATTATAAAAAATATTACCCTAAAAGAAAAGAGATTTGGTTTCGAACCTGAAGTAACCGCAAAAATCGCACGAATTCCCAAAATAAGAATTTATGAGGTTGGTATATCATACTATGGTAGGACGTATGCAGAAGGCAAAAAAATCAATTGGAAAGATGGCTTTAGAGCTATATTTTGCATATTGAAATACAATATCTGGTCCAAATAATCATTTCACTTCCTTATTTGCTGGTTGTAAATGTATCATTAAAATAAGATGTATTGCCCGAATGGTCTTTTGCTTCTATTTTTAGGCTATGATCACCACTATAAAGGTCTGTCAATGGAATCTCAAGGATCTTTGTCTTGGATGAATATGGACTTACTATAAAGTTTCCGTCTATCCAAACCTTGATTTTCATATCATTGACAAATTGACCTCTAGTAGGCAAATTTTCGTCTAATTCAAATCTGAATTTTGTCTTTCTACTTGCATTTTCTGAAAAATCTACTCTTTTTATTGTTGGAGCTATGGTATCATAATCAATATAATAAGTACCAAATTCTATCATTCCAGTATTTAATACACCATCTTTCCACGTCCCACCATAATTGGTCTTTCCTCTTCCATTTGCATTTGTTCGCACGATGATAGCCTTATTCATATCAGGTATATTAGTCTTTTCTGGCTTCAAACTTAGTGAAATTGGTTTTTTGATTGGTTCATACTGATCATGTATGGTATATTTTGTTTCATTGCTTGATGAAATATCAGATTTAATTTTGAGTCGGATATTTCTGAATAGGCTATTTTTTTCAAAACTAAGCAAGAGAGTATTTTCTGATATAATCGCAGGTTCGCCTACTTTGACTAAAGTCGCAGTACTATCTTTTGCTGCTTGCTCCACCATATGATCTGCTCTCAGCAAACTGAATGTCAATGTCTTGTGATTTTGATTAAAATCTTCCACCACTATTTTTATCTTTCTTTCTTGTGCAGCATAAACAGGTATAATGCCATCACTCGCATGTGCAAGAAATTCAAGGTCATTTCCTGGATATTTATAGCATAGGCTATATGGCGCTCTATTGGTTTTCTTGATTTTATTGTCATAGAATCCTGTTATATAACGCGCTTGGTCAAAAGAAATTTTGTCCATGTGATAGCTATAAACCAAAGAATCATCAACGTACATACGAAGGCCATAAATGCCTTGTTTGTTATGACTTCCGTTTGTTCTGTCATACATTTGTAGTGCAATGCCTGCTCTCCATGCAGGTACTTTTATCGGCGACGCTATGTGGATAGCATTTCCTTCTGAAGTAGCCAATCCTATATTTTGTTCCCATATTTTGTAAAGATCGGGATCAAGACCATGTACCGAAAGCGATATAAGTGAAGGCGGTATATTATCTTCTGTTTTTAGCCCAAAATGAAATGGATTGATCGGATTCTCGGATTTTGTATCTCTAATCTCAAAGTGCAAATGAGTACCAAAAGAATATCCAGTGTTGCCCATCTCGCCTATTATGTCACCTTTCTTTACTGGAAGGACATCTGGAGAAGGCAAAAAATCTACTTCGTAAGATTCTTGCGCTATTTGGATTTGTCGAACTACAAAGTCGAAATGCTCATTTAGATTTTCTAAGTGTGCATATACCGAGGTGTAGCCTGTCTCAGGATGATCTACATATACTGCAATCCCATAGCCACCAGCAGAGATTTTAATACGAGAAACGTAGCCATCAGCGATGCTGTATATCGGATTGCCCTTATGCCCAGAAGGTTTGATATCTATTCCTGAATGAAAATGTGTTTCACGCAATTCGCAAAAGTTGCCCGAAAGGCGAAATGGAAAATCTACTGGACTTCTGAAATATTTGCCATCCAAAGGATTGGGTGAATCTTGCTGTTGTGAAAAACCACTAATAACAAATAGCAAAACTATTACCGAAACTGCACTGAATCCTCTGATCAAAATTAGAATGTTTTTTTAGAAAAATTATTTGTCATCCAGTTTTGAATGCAATAATAATGCTAGCTTATTTAAAGCTATGGATGTACTGGTTTTTTGTTGTTGAATGTCTTGAACGAGTGAATAAAACATTTCGTGGATGTGAATGTTTTCAAAAATTATTTTTTTTATCATCGACGCACTTTGTGTCTCAAACCATCGCAACTCCTGTTCAACCCTATTTTTTTCCAATATTCCTGTCTCTTTTAGTATGGTAAAATAGTCAATTATAGCTTTATAAATTATATCAATACCTTGATTATTAATAGCTGATGAGAGAATTACGGGCGTTTTCCACTGTGGCACTGAGTGATGAAATAGATTAATGGCCGATTGATAAAATATTTTAGTTTTTTTGGCCAATTTCTCTTGTGGACCATCAGCTTTATTGATGATAAAAATATCAGCATTTTCCACCACGCCTCGTTTGATGCCTTGAATATCGTCACCTGCACCAGGTTGTAAGAGCAAAAGATTTATATCTGTGATGTGGTCCACCTCGATTTCTGACTGGCCAACACCAACGGTCTCTACAATGATCATATCATATCCAGCAGCCTCACAGAGACTTATCACTTCTCTTGTATATTCCGATGTTCCACCTAGGATTTTGCCTGAAGGTGTAGGCCTTATATATGCCTCTTGTTGATTTGCCAATGTCTGCATCCGGGTTTTGTCTCCGAGGATGCTTCCCATGTTGATCTGACTACTTGGGTCAATCACCAAAATAGCTGGTTTTTTTCCTTGACCGATCACATACATACCGAGCGACTCTATCAAGGTACTTTTGCCTACGCCAGGTGAGCCTGTTATTCCTACTCTTATAGAAGTATTGCTTGGTTTTGGCATTTGTTCAAGTATCTGAAGCGCAAGTTTACGTTTTTCAGGTATGGCACTTTCCAATAACGTTATGCATTCGCTGAGGATATATCGATTTTTTTGAACCAAGCCATCGAGATAGTATTGAATATCCTTGACACCTTTTGTGGTGACTGCATATGCTGGATTGATACCTATTGAAGGATGATCACTATCGCTCATTTTAAAAATTGTACTTTGCAAAGATATTCAAAATTGAGATATTAATAAAATGGACCTTAATTTGGTATAAAACAAATATTAATATTGTAAGGAATCGTCATAGTTTTGTAAATTAATTGTAAATAATTATTAATAAAACTAAATACTCACAACATTTTATTCGTTTTTACGTCTTTACTGATAGTCTTTAAAGAATAAAATTTGTTATGAGTGTTTCTAACATTCTCAGTATTGCCCTTATCCTTTTTTCCGTCATTGATATTGTTGGAAATATTCCTGTGATTATTGACCTTAAGAAAAAAGGAGTTGAAGTAGATTCTATGAAGGCGGCTTTGGTTTCATTAGGGTTGATGATAGCTTTTCTTTATGGTGGTGAAGGAATACTCAAGTTATTCGGACTCGATGTCCAGTCTTTTGCAGTAGCTGGTGCAATCATCATTTTCTTTTTAGGATTGGAAATGATCCTAGGTG
Source organism: uncultured Saprospiraceae bacterium (assembly GCA_937952155.1). Lineage (GTDB taxonomy): Bacteria > Bacteroidota > Bacteroidia > Chitinophagales > Saprospiraceae > OLB9. The sequence goes on along the minus strand of CALFYH010000350.1, from coordinate 16,687 downwards.
TTCGATTTTTCAAAGAAAGTGCTGGTACTTCTGTTGGTACTGTTGTTCCTATAGCATTTCCACTGATAGCTGGAGCAGGTACGATGACTACCTTGATATCACTTAAGTCCAAGTACGAAAATGTGGACATTCTCGCTGCTATTTTCCTAAATATCATTGTAGTCTTTGCCGTTTTACATTTTTCAGATTATATCAAGGAGAAATTAGGAGATGCTGGTGCTGCCATTTTGCGCAAAGTATTTGGTATTATTTTATTGGCTATAGCTATCAAGCTTTTTAAAGAAAACTTCCACTTAGTCATTACTCCACAAAATAAGTTGGGTTTTGCAAAACCAGTGTAGTTTATCGTTCGTATCTTTGAGCGAGAACTCATTTAAAATATGCATTTATCGGATCGATCCTTTTTGATTAAGTCCAAGGCAAAAGAACTCGGATTCTTGTTGTGTGGTATCGCCAAAGCAGAGAGAATGGACGATGAAGCGCACAGACTCGAGCATTGGCTTAATCAACATTATCATGGCGAAATGTCTTATATGGCCAATCACTTTGATAAACGCACGGATCCAACATTGCTAGTACCTGGAGCCAAAAGTGTAATCTCATTGGCATATAATTACTTCCATGAAGAAAAACCTTTAGATGACAATGCACCTAAAATATCAATGTATGCATACGGGAAAGACTACCATAAAGTCGTTCGCAAAAAGCTTGAAAAACTCCTTGCTGAAATCAAACAACATTTTTGCGATGTGGCAGCTCGGGTATTTGTGGACTCAGCGCCTGTACTAGAAAGAGATTGGGCAAAGAGAAGTGGATTGGGTTGGGTAGGAAAAAACACATTGTTGATCAACCCAAAAAAAGGCTCCTATTTTTTCCTTTGTGAAATAATTTTGGATTTGGAACTTCAATATGATGCACCCATTTCAGATTACTGTGGTACTTGTACTAGATGTATCGATGCTTGTCCAACGGATGCAATCAGCCCAAATGGCTACCTATTGGATGGTAGCAAGTGTATTTCATATCTGACGATCGAACTAAAAAATGAAATACCTGTCGAATTCCAAAAAAAAATGGAAAATTGGATTTTCGGCTGCGATATATGCCAGCAAGTTTGTCCGTGGAATAGATTTTCAGCTGAACATGATGAACCTGAATTTTTACCAAATTCAGAACTTCTTACAATGACCAAAGAAGCTTGGCAAGATATGACTGAGCCGGTTTTTGACAAATTATTTGAAGGAAGCGCTGTAAAAAGAACAAAGTTTGCTGGATTAAAACGTAATATAATTTTTTTAGATCCAAATTGAATGCAGCATTACCATAGATTATAACCTTTATGGCTTAATTATTGTTATAAATTGAATATGAAACTCAGTAATCTCCTTAGTTTTTTACATACTATAGCGCCTGATCATTTGCAGGAAGATTATGACAATGCAGGTCTAATCACTGGACATCGAGATATGGAAATATCTGGTGTACTTGTCTGTCTTGATGCTATAGAAGAAGTCATAGATGAGGCCATTTCATTGAATTGTAATGTCGTCATAGCACATCATCCTATTGTCTTCAGAGGACTAAAACGATTCAATGGTTCCAACTATGTAGAACGTACCGTCATCAAGGCGATAAAGCATGATATAGCCATATTTGCCATTCATACCAATCTGGATAATGTCTATCAAAATGGTGTAAATGCGATGATTTCTAATAAAATTGGCTTAATAAATACTGAAATCTTATCACCATTAGCAGACATAAAACACAATGACATGCCAGTCGGTGCTGGAATGTTAGGTTACTTGCCTGCACCCATGAAAACAGACCAATTTCTACACCATCTGAAAACACAAATGGACCTGCGAGTTGTAAAACACACGGCTATTTGCAAGGATGAAATTCATAAAGTTGCAGTATGTGGTGGATCAGGAAGTTTCCTATTAAAACAAGCCAAAATATCCAATGCAGATATCTTTGTAACATCGGATTTTAAATATCATGAGTATTTTGATGCTGATCGAACAATAATCATAGCAGATATTGGCCATTTTGAAAGTGAAAAATATACAATTGATCTACTTTATGACTTGATAATGAATAATTTTAGTACCTTTGCAACCCATTACACAAAAATTGTTACTAATCCAATAAAATATTTTTACTAATACCTATGGCAGCGGTTAAAGAACAAAGCATAGCAGAAAAATTAAAGGCATTATACGCCCTACAGCAGATAGACTCAAAAATGGGCGAAATAGCAATCCTTAAAGGTGAATTGCCTATGGAGGTAAGCGACCTAGAAGATGAAATAACCGGACTTAAGACCAGACTTAAAAAATTGGAGTCTTCTGTAGCAGAAATAGATCACGAAATAGGAAGACATAATAATAACATTAAGGAGTCTGAAGGTCTTATCGTAAAGTACGAAAAACAATTGGACAACGTCAAAAACAATCGTGAGTTTGACGCATTGACAAAAGAAATCGAGCTCCAAAGGCTAGAAATTCAACTTTCTCAAAAGAAAATAAGAGAGGCAAATGCCGCTAGAGAAACAAAGTCGGAGTCACTAGATGGAATCTCTGCTAAACTTAATCAACGTACCAAGGATGTTGAATCCAAAAAAGTGGAATTGCAGAAAATTATAGAAAAGACCGAAAAAGAAGAAACGAAACTTGTCAAAGAATCTGATAAAGCCAGAAAAGATATCGAAGATAGACTTTTGCTATCTTATGACAAGATCCGTAAGACTTACCGTAATGGTCTGGCTGTAGTGACAGTAGCAAGAGGCGCATGTGGCGGATGCTTCAATAGAATACCACCACAATTACAAATAGAAATAGGCGTGATGAAAAAAATCATTGCTTGTGAACACTGTGGTCGTGTATTGATCGATGAGTCCATCTTGACATCTGAGGAGATATAAACTGAATATAAAAATATAACATACAAAAACAGTCCCGGTGAAAATTCATTTGGGACTGTTTTATTTAAATAGATGAGCAAAGTCTTTTTTGGAATTATTTTTACGTTTTTGGCCTGTCATGATATACAATGTCAATACAGGCTTATAATGAACAATGACGTTGAGCAAGCGTACAAAGATATTTCAGAGCTTAAGATGGCTTCCGGGCTACAAAAAATCGATCATTTAAAAAAGACCAATCCCAACAATGCTATGGTTTACTACATAGAAAATTACGTAGATTTTTTTACGCTTTTTATTCAGGAAGATGAAGTACTCTACAACAAACTGTTGAAAAATAAAGATATCAGACTTAAGAAAATCAAAGCATCCAATCCCGAATCGCCTTACTATCTGTTTTGCCAAGCCGAAATCATCCTCCAATGGGCCACTATAAAATTAAAATTTGACGAAAAAATAAGTGCTGCTAAAGATGTATATCAAGCTTACAAACTATTGGAAGAAAATAAAAAGGCGTTTCCAAATTTTATCGAAAATAACAAAAGCCTGAGCATTATTCACGCCTTGGCGGAAAGCGTACCTTCGTGGATTCGCACTTTTATGGGCATCAAAGGTTCTGTGGCCTTGGGTACTAAAGAGATAAGTGCTTTGGTCACCAGAGCAAATGCAGATGGAAGCATCTTCAAAAATGAGATTATTGCCATTTACAGTTATATATTATTTTATTCCAATAATAAGAAAGAAGAAGCTTTCAAGCTATACGATACTTACAAATTAAACCATAAAGAAAACATCCTGATTGCCTTTCTAAAGTCAACAATGGCTCACAAAACTGGAAGAAATGATCTGGCTCTCAAGATCCTAGACGAACGACCTAAAGGAAAAGAATATCTGCCATTTTATTATTTGGATTTTATGTACGGCAAGTATAAGTTGTACAAATTGGATAAAGATGCTGGCATACACATCATGAAATTTCTCAATCACTTCAAAGGTCAGCATTATATAAAAGAAGCCTGGCAAAAACTAGCTTGGTGCCGACTCGTTATTCATAATGACAAAGTTTCTTATAAAAAGTACATGACAAATTGTATCAATTATGGCAAAGCTTTGATAGATGAAGACATTCAAGCCCTAAAAGAAGCAAAAGTTACGGCAATTCCCAATGAAATCCTATTGAAATCTCGTTTATTGTACGATGGTGGGTATTATACAAAAGCACAAAATCTCCTGATTCTGCATAGTAAGACATTTACACATGATATTAATGATGGTGAATATTATTACAGACTTGGACGAGTAACGGATGCCTTAAAAAACTACAAAGATGCCTTGGAATATTATGAAATGGCCATCGTCAAAGGTGATCCTGACAAGTATTATGCTTGCAGTGCATCACTTTACGCTGGTCTTATCTATGAAGAGCAAAAGAAATTCGCAAAAGCAAGGCAATACTTTGAAAAATGCCTAAGCTTGTATCCTGAAGGCTATAGTGCAAGTCTTCACCAAAAAGCAAAATCAGGCTTAAACAGAATCGGCTATTAAATTCAAAATTTTTTTAGATTAAGCCATACTCTTGATCTCAGCAACGAGTTTGGTAAGGGCATCTTTCGCATCACCAAACAACATGGATGTCTTTGGTTGGAAGAATAATCCATTCTCAATACCAGCATATCCTGGTTTCATACTGCGCTTATTTACTATAATGTGAGAAGCATTTTCTACATCCAAGATAGGCATGCCATATATAGGAGATGCTGGATCTGTTTTGGCAGCAGGGTTTACAACATCATTGGCGCCAAGGACCAAAACTACATCTGTATGTGCAAACTCAGGATTGATCTCGTCCATGTCCAAAAGTTTGTCATAAGAAACATCCGCTTCAGCCAATAACACATTCATATGTCCAGGCATACGACCAGCTACTGGGTGGATAGCATACTTTACTTCTACACCGTTCTGATCCAATACTTTTTCCAATTCGTGACAAGTGTGTTGAGCTTGAGCTACGGCAAGACCATATCCTGGTACGATGATCACTTTTTTGGAATACATCATCAATACTGCGGTATCAGTGACTGAAATTTCTTTATAGTTTCCAGCCACGCCAGCAGGACCAGCACCAGCTTTATTGCCTCCAAAAGAACCTACAATAACGTTTGTAAGTGATCTGTTCATCGCTTTACACATCAAAACTGTCAATACTGTACCCGCACTTCCTACAAGAATTCCACCAGTAAGCATTACGGAATTATCGTACAAAAAGCCACCAAATGCCGCAGCTACTCCTGTGAATGAATTGAGTAAAGAAATAACCACTGGCATATCTGCACCGCCAATGGGCATTACAAATAAAATACCATATAAAGCTGAAATAATCAATAATATGTACATCATCGACATTGGCTCACCAGAAATAAATCCAGTAACTATTCCAACCAACATCACCAGAATCAAAATCAGTAATCCTATATTGACCACTTGCTGCATAGGCAGAGTTTTGTCATTGATATTTCCATTAAGTTTACCAAAAGCAATCATACTACCTGTAAATGATACCGTACCTATCACTAATCCCAAAAGGATTGTAGCCGTCATTACTGGCTCAGAAGTAATATCTGCTCCTGTGTGAATAAGGTGTTTAAATTCTACAATAGAAATGATAGCTGCACAAGCGCCACCCATACCGTTGAATAAGCTTACCATTTGAGGCATAGCTGTCATCTGTACTTTTTTGGCTGCAAATGTACCTACGATAGATCCAATGATAAGTCCGCCGAATATCCAAAGGTGGTTTCCCAAGCCTACACCATCTTTTGTGTATAAAAATATAGTAGCTAATATGGCCAATGTCATACCTATGGCAGCATACAAATTGCCTTTTCTAGCAGTATCAGGGTGAGAAAGCATCTTCAATCCAATGATGAATGAAACACTTCCGATGAGATAACTTAATGATAAAAGTCCGCTGTTCATATATTTTGATTGAGTGTCAATATCAGTTTTAAGGGAAAGATTAGTTTTTCTTGCGTTTCTTGAACATTTCGAGCATACGATCTGTCACGACAAATCCGCCGACTACATTCAGGGTACCAAGGATGACCGCAAGAAATCCAAGTATAAGCGCAAGATAATTATCACTTTCTGCCTGACCCATCACGATTATGGCACCGATGATGACCACACCATGAATTGCATTTGCTCCACTCATCAATGGCGTGTGCAAGACCGCAGGTACACGTGATATCACTTCGAATCCAAGGATAATCATCAAAATAAGTAGAAAAATAAAATTAAAATTTTCAGTAACAAGGTTTAGTATTTGCTCCATTTTACTTGGCTTTAGAGATGAGGGCAGATTTAATAATTTCGTTTTCTTCATTAAGTGATGCTACACCATCTTTTACTACGATCTGAAGGAAATTCAAAATATTATTAGAATACAAAGTACTAGCCACACCATTGAGCTCGTCAGCAAGATCTGAATTTCCTATGATGATGACGCCATTTTTAGCAATGGTTTTATTGTTTTCAGTATATGCACAGTTGCCACCAGTAGATGCTGCAAGATCTACGATGACAGATCCTGGTTTCATATTGTTTATGGTATCTTCAGTAATCAAGAGTGGAGCTTTACGGCCTCTGACTTGTGCGGTAGCGATTACAATATTTGACTTAAGTGCCTTTTCTTGAACAAGTGCTCGTTGTCTTGCAAGATATTCTTCAGATTGCTGTACAGCATATCCACCTGCACCGCGATCATCAGCAGCTCCTTCAACTTCTACAAATGTAGCACCAAGACTCATTACTTCTTCTTTGGCAGCAGCTCTGGTATCAAAAGCTTCGACTACAGCACCCAATCTTTTTGCTGTGGCAATTGCTTGCAATCCTGCTACACCAGCACCCAGGACCATGACTTTGGTTGGTGGTATAGTACCCGCAGCAGTCATCATCATTGGAAACATATTGTTGTAATGGTCAGCAGCCTTTAAGACAGCCTTATAACCTGCAAGTGATGCCATTGAAGATAATATATCCATAGATTGAGCCAATGTAGTACGAGGGATCATATCCATACTTATTACATTCACTGGAAATGATGCCAAATGGTTTATTACTTCTGCATTTTGATATGGTGCAAACATTGAAATATATATTGCATCCTTTTTCATTTTATGCAGTTCTGCATCAGCTACAGGAGAGATACTCAAAACGACATCCGATTTAGTCAGAATATCTTCTCTACTTGCGGTTGTAAAACCATTTTCTACATATAGATGGTCACCAAATCCGGACTTCTCTCCGGCACCATGTTCTATAGCGGGTTTAATGCCCATCGCAGCCAATTTTTTACTAGCTGAAGGTGCAATAGAAACCCGATTAAAATTTTGTTCTTTTAAAATTCCTAATACCATTCCAATCAATGATTTATAGGGCGAAGGTAAGAATTTATGTCAAACAAATATGTTCAAAACTAAATTTTATTAAAATGATTGAAATCAGTGTCTTATCAATTGTCTGAAAGGATCTTCTGAATTATCATAGGCACTTAAATTGTATTTTTCTATTTTTTCAATTAGCTTCTCCGAATACATGTCATCTGTAGCATAACCACAATTTTTTAGCCCATAAGCCCATGATACATAGTCTGTTTTGTCATATTCAAACAAGACGCTATACCTATCAGTCTGCATTAAGAAATTTGACCTATCTATATATGAGTCTATATCTGAATCATAAGCCCTAAAACATGATTCTATTAATTGGCCTCTTTTATTGAGATCATCATCTTTGTGAAAGTAAGTTTTTCCAGTCCAGTAACTTTTGCATTTTATACCGAAATGATTATTTGCCTCCGTAGCCAATTTACTAGTACCGTAGTGCGATTCATGAAGACCTTGCGCCAATGTTATACTTGCAGGAATGCCTGTTCTGTACATTTCAACTATTGCTAGCTCCTTGTATGATTCTATATAGTCATTGGCTGCTATTTCGGGATTAAAATCAAATGACACCAATCCTATACTTGCAGCAAATACAAATACTCTAAATAAAGACATATTGCAAAAATTATATATTGACAGTTCCAAATGTCGTGCCAAAGTTAGCCAGAATTACCTTTACATGTATTCCAGCCACAGAATTATCGGAATATATGTAAAATTTATTTCAATTCAGCTTAAACTCGATCCAAAAGTCTCGCCGTGATGCGCAAAAATTCCGTTTCTGAAATCAATCCTACTAGTTCATCACCATTGACCACTGGCAGACAACCTATTTTGTTATCTCTCATCAGCTTCATTGCATCCATGATATTGGTCTCCTGCGTAACTGTAATCGGCTTTTCAATCATGATATCAGAAACAATAGCCGTCTTTTTGCTTGGATTTTGTTTGCAACGTATATAATGCCTAAGCAATAATCTCGCAGTAACCAATCCTACAAGCTTACCTTTGGTATCTTCTACAGGCGTATATCTGATCGTATTCCAATCCATGAGCTCCGCCACCAAATCCACGATGTCATCCTTCTGTACTGTGGTAAGGTCGGTGAGCATAAATTCAGATACTTTCAAGTGTGATGGTCTGTACATTTTAAGGTCATTTATTGAAGGTAATTCCCATTCGTGCACAGGCTTATTAGATTTTTGATTTTGAATCATCGTAGCGGTCAATACACTCAGTGCTTCATCTGTATTGGTGTTTTCGTGGAGCTTTGTAAATGCTCTGAGCATCCAACGCGCGCCAGTCATATTGTTTTCGGCTCTCGCCTTAATGATATTGAGATATTTGTCTATATCTTCCTTATTTACATTGCGGGATTCTAGGCCTTTTCTAGCTATCGGTAATAATTCGATAATGAGATCACCAGCCGATATTTTTTGGTCATGAAACCAAGTAAATTTGGTGTCTATTCCAAATTTTGCAGCTTTGCCAAAATTGTCTCTCGCATCTACAAATGACATCTTAGTTCGTATATCTTCTACATCCATACTCATACCTATCATGCATCCGAGCCAAAAACATGCATTGGCCACTTCGTCTATGACTGTTGGGCCAGATGGAAGAATTCTATTTTCGATACGCAAATGTGGCTTTCCGTTTTCGCTGATACCATAGCAAGGTCTGTTCCAGCGATATACGGTACTGTTATGTACTTGCAAAGCGCGAAGTTTGGGTACTTGTCCGTTTTTGATCACTGCCATAGAGTCCTCTTCTACATCACTGCTGAGCAATACACGGAATCTGGCAATGTCTTCCTTGTATATCTCCATGATAGAATTGTGCAACCAATCTCTACCAAAACTGACTCTTGGGCTGCGCTCGCGCATGTGGTCATGTGTCGTGCGGGTATCGAGTGATTGTTGGAATAATGCAATTCTGGTTTCATGCCACAGCCTTTTGCCAAATACAATTGGACTATTGGCAGAGATGGCCATCATCGGACCTGCCAATGCTTGCGCTATATTGTACATTTTTACAAATTCCTTTGGTGCGACCTGTAAGTGTACTTGAAAACTGGTATTGCTCGCTTCTAATAATGGTGAACTGTGTTTTACCAATAACTCGTCTATACCTAAGATACGCAACTCATATGACTGGCCGATTAGCTGTTTGTCTAAGGCTTCCATCAAGGCAAAGTAGCGCTTTTTGGGCGTTAGGTTTTCCATCTCAAGGTGGTACTTCCGCAAGGTAGGCAAGATACCAGTCAGCACGATAGACGTATCCATGGTATCCAATACTTCTTGGATTTTATTGAGTTTGTCAGAGTTTTCATTTTCCAATAATGCAAAACAATCCTTCTCAAAAACTCTAGGCTCTATATTGGTCTCAAGGTTAAATTTGGCCAATTCTGTTTCTACCCATGGATAATCCTCCATCTTGTCCAAGGCTTCCATAGCTACCAAAGATGGTTTAAAAGTGGTTTTGTCCACCATGACCATTTCCTGCTCTGCGCCTATGCGGATTACATCCGATTCGAACCAATCATTGTCTAACATGTGCTCTAATGCACTGACATCATTGAGTAATGATTTTACAAACTTTTGCATTTGTTTCTGGTCACTTACTAGCGATACTTTTTGCTCTCCCATTGTTTTATTTAATTGCGATCTTTACCAATACTAAAAATAAAATATCAAATAAAGTGCAAGATAGCTTTCTGAAATAATTCTCAAAATAACTATGGGAAAATAATTTTTTGAAATGCAAAAATGATGTTGTTTTTAGATAATTGATGTTTGAATTTGGATAATTAATAAAATACCTAACAGGGCAAATTACTTAATTTTGCTAAACAACAATTCCAACATTCTGAAACAAAAATTCTTTAAATATCCATCATCAGCGTCATCGGATCTTCGAGAAGTTCCTTCAATCGCACAAGAAACGTGACTGATGTACTGCCATCTATGATTCTATGGTCATAAGATAAAGCCAGATACATCATAGGTCTGATGACTACCTGACCATCTATAGCAACTGGGCGATCTTTTATAGCATGCATACCTAAAATTGCGGATTGTGGTTCATTTATTATCGGTGTACTCAATAGCGAACCAAAGATACCGCCATTCGTAATCGTAAATGTACCACCTTTCATTTCGTCTAAGGTAAGTTTGCCGAGACGTGCTTTATCTGCTAGCTCTTTTATCTTGAGTTCCACATCATGAAATCCGATCGACTCGACATTATGCACAGGAGGTACGACCAATCCCGTCGGTGTAGAAATAGCAATAGATATATCTACATAATCGTGATAAATAATGTCGTTGCCATCGATCATAGCGTTTACATCTGGCATTTCCATGAGTACCTTTGCACAAGCTTTGGCAAAGAGCGACATGAATCCCAGTTTTATACCGTATTTAGCTACAAAACGATCCTGATATTTTTTACGAAGCTCATTTACAGCCGTTAGATCTACTTCATTAAAAGTAGTCAACATTGCAGTATTGTTTTTTGCAGAAACCAATCTAGAAGCGATGGTCTTGCGCATCCTGCTCATTTTTTCTACCCTAACTTCTCTAGCACCTGATACTTTAGGTGATACTGTAGGCACCGCTGATGTTTCACTCTTAGCCTCTATTTTAGGTGCGACAGCTTTATTTTCTACTGCTTTTACGGCATCTTCTTTTGTGATGCGGCCATCTTTGCCTGTACCTGATACGTCAGAAGCAGCAACATTTCCTTCTCTTAGGATTTTGCCTGCTGCGGGCGATGGATGACCACTTGCATAATTTTCTTTTACCGGTTCTACGGTCGGAGCTGGAGTTTCCACAGCAACTGTAGGACTTGCAGGTGCAGGAGTATCAATTGCAAATGAAGTATCTATCTTCGCAACCAATGCACCAATAGGTAAATCATCGCCTTCTTTGGCTACAAAAATGAGTTTTCCATTAGCTTCTGCTGGAAATTCCAATGTTGCTTTATCAGATTCAAATTCACATATCGGTTCGTCAACTTTGACATAATCTCCATCTTTTTTTAACCATTGTGAAAGTGTAACTTCCGTTATTGATTCGCCAATAGTAGGCACCTTCATTTCGACCAAACTCATATTTTAGAAAATTTTGGTCAAAGATATGGCATTTTATACAAGATTTGACAAATAATGATGCAAAAATACATCGAAACATATACAGAAGTGCTCAATAGTTCATTCTGATTTCCATCAAAATTTTTTCTACTGTCTTTCTTATTTCAGATACTTTTCCTTCAAAATTATTATTCATAAAACTAAATACCATTTTCCTTCCTGAATTAGTAATCAAGTATCCACTTAAATTATAAACGCCTGTCATAGAGCCTGATTTAGCATAAACGAAAGGTTTTGATTGTCCTTCAAAAATAGTTTGCAGCGTCCCGATATCGCCACCTTTTGGCATTAAAGAAAATATTCTGCTTTCGTGATATTCGCTATACATCTTTGTTAAAAGTGATATTATAGAAGCTGGAGTACAACGATTATATCTAGACAAGCCCGATCCATCTGCCCAAAACACCTGATTTGGAAGATTTTTCATCAATGTTTCTTTCACTGTATTTATTGTGTAATCTGAAGATAATGAATCAGTTAAAACCATTCCTGCAGCCAAAAACAAATGTTCAGCAAGCATATTATCACTTACTTGCAGCATCCTTCTGATCACTGTATCTAAAGGACATGAATATTTTGCCCGTGCATAATCATCTTGTGGGATATTGCATTGTATCACGGTATCACCTATCAATTTTTGCAATAATGTCATATTTACTTTACTGGCATTGTAGTATGGAATCTCCTGCTCGAATGTCTGTTTTGATTCAAGAGTTTTTGGAATCTCAAAAAAATTATCAGTTTCTTTCCTTTTTATAGAGTTAATTCGATCTGAAATGGCAGGATTTACCATGACAGAATCCGGAAGAATCTTAATGCCCAATGAATCTTTTTTGATATACACTATATTACCAAAAATTGGGAATGCCGTTATTTCTGCCTGGTAATAATCACTAAAATCATCCCACATCCATCCACGGCCATATCGCCGCAAATCAGAATGAGCTGAAGAATAAATCAGTTTTTTTGATTTTGCTTTTTCTTTGAGAAAATCAATAATTCTGGTATTTTCAAAAAAAGGATGCATCAAAGTCGGATCGGCTGTACCCCAAAATGTAAATGTACTGTCATTCTCCTTGTATCGGAATGCTTCCAATGAATCTCCCAAAGTCTTGAGACATGCGTAAGTAGTAAATAATTTTATATTCGACGCAGGGACAAAAAATTTGTTTGCGTTATATGATGTTATTACTTCATTGGTCTTCAAATCACATACCATTAATCCCGAAAATCCCGAACGTAAACTGGCTAATGTATCTAGTTTACTTGCTTGAAAGTGATATCCAATAATAGACTTTTTCTGTACTGCACAGGATGATATCAAGATGTACAAGCATAGAAAAATTGAATATTTGATATTTTCCGAAAAGGCCATGACGATCAGACAGCTACGTTATATTCACGCAATGCATCATTCAAGGATACTTTTGTGTCTGTTGAAAGCTTACGTTGTCCGATGATGAGTGCGCAAGGTACTTGATATTCGCCTGCTGGAAATTTTTTGGTATAACTACCAGGTATTACGACCGATCTTTCAGGTACTTCACCCTTGAAAGTCACAGGTGTTGAACCTGTCACATCTATGATATGCGTAGATTGCGTCAGCACCACATTTGCTCCGAGTACTGCTTCTTTTCTGACCCTAACTCCTTCTACTACTATACATCGACTTCCTATAAAACAATGATCTTCAATGATAGTCGGGCTTGCTTGTGGTGGCTCCAATACGCCACCGATACCTACACCACCAGAAAGATGCACATTGCGACCAATCTGAGCACAAGAGCCTACTGTTGCCCAAGTATCCACCATGGTGCCACTGCCTACCCAAGCACCAATATTTACATACGAAGGCATCAATATAGCGCCTGATTCTATAAAACTACCATATCTTGCCAAGGCATGTGGAACAACCCGAACGCCTTGTGCTGCAAAATTCTTTTTCAATGGGATTTTGTCATAAAACTCAAATGGTCCTACTTCAATAGTTTCCATTTGTTGGATAGGGAAGTACAAAACAATAGCTTTTTTGACCCAATCATTGACCTTCCAAGAATCACCATCAGGCTCTGCCACTCTAAGTTTTCCTTGATCTACCATCTCTACTACTGACCTGATGGCATCTTTTGAATCCTGTGCAGACAACAGACTTCTGTCATCCCAAATGTTTTCTATTATGCTTTTTATATTATCCATTATTGAAAATTAACTCTTAGTTATTAGGGTTTATTGATTAAAAAAACAAATTAAATGCTACCATTTGTGAGAGAATACCGACGATGTACCCACCATATACTTCATCCGTTTCATGCGCTTTCAGATACAATCGAGCACTTCCAGCAGCTCCTGCCAGCAACATAACTACCATCAAAACCATACGATCACTCCATCTCCATACTGTACCTAAAAAAGGGATTGGAATATCTACATATCCGTACGACCAATTAAAAATAATTAGAGTCATTCCAGTCAAAAAACCGCCAGCAGCTATGGTGTGCAAGCTGATTTTTGTAAAACTATTGATTGTTAATGCTAAAAAAATAGCAATGGTTGTGCCCAAAATAAAAAAAGAGATTGCATTCGGAATATTATCATTATTTCTGACATTGACATATAACCACATGTAGAATAATCCCGTAATGATCAATGGTCCAATTCTTTCTTTTTTGTCTGGCATCGAGAAACTTGATATTAATCCCAATGCTTTCATCATTACAATAGCGATAAGTGGAAACATAACCGAGATAGTCAGTATAGAAATTAAAACCATACCCTCAGCCTTGGGTCCTGAAAAACCAAAAATGTATGGATTGGCAAATATTAAGTAAAACAAAACATAAATAATCACAAACAGCGGATGCATGATCACCGATACAAAATGAGAAATGGGCTTAAACATCGTTAAAGTTTATTTTTTATTAAATGATCACTTCAGGCGTCCTTCATTTTGACCATAGTTAGTATAGTAGCAATGGCTACAGTTTCGCCTGTTTCGTCATAGATATCTACCAACCATTTTACGATGCCTTTGGTATAATCTTCGCCTTCTCTTTTCTCTTGCGCTACCTTTTCCTTTACAGTAAGCCTTACGCCAATAGTTGCACCAGGGTACACAGGTTTTACAAAACGACACTCTTCAAGACCATAATTAAGCAATACAGGGCCTTTTGCAGCATCAACAAAAAGGCCAGCTGCCGCAGAAAGTATAAAATATCCGTGTGCTACTCTCTGTGTAAATGGTGTACCTTCTAGCGATGTGGCGTCCGTATGCGCATAAAAATGATCCCATGATACGTTGGCAAAATTGACGACATCAGCATCTGTTATCGTCCTTTTATGGGTGATTAATGTCTCACCAATTACTAGGTCATCAAAGTGCTTTTTAAATGGATGAACTTGACCTTCTTCATATTTTCCACCGTATTGATATTGATTGGTCAATGCAGTAATTGTCGTTGGTGATCCTTGAATGGCACACCGTTGCATATAATGTTTTATGCCTCTGAGTCCGCCCATTTCTTCACCACCACCAGCTCTACCTGGTCCTCCGTGTACCAAAAGTGGCATTGGTGATCCATGACCTGTACTTTCTTTGGCTGAATTACGATTCAAAACAAGGATTCTACCATGATGTGTTGCGGCATTTATTACATATTCCCTAGCAATTTGATCATCAAACGTCACTATAGAACTACATAGCGACCCACGACCTTTTCTAGCAAGTTCGATGGCATCTTCCATTGTGGCATACGGCATCAAAGTAGAAATGGGTCCAAAAGCCTCTATTTCATGTGTGCCTATGTTCTCGAATGGTGTATCATTTCTCAATAACATAGGTGGCAAATAAGCCCCTTTGGTTTTTGAACCTAAGGCTACGTCAAAATCTTCAGGATTGCCATATACAAGCTGTGAGAAAGTCATTAATTCCTGTAATCTTCCCTGTACTTCTTTCACTTGTTCCTGCCCAGCCAAAGCGCCCATTCTGACACCTTCATTACGAGGATCGCCGATGACTGTTCCTTCCAGTGATTTACTGATAGCTGCCTGAGCATCATCCATATATGCTTCTGGAACAATTATTCTTCTTACAGCAGTACATTTTTGACCGCATTTTACCGTGATTTCTTTTCTTACTTCCTTGACGAAAAGATCAAATTCTGGTGTGCCTGGTGCAGCATCTTTACCTAAGATAATGCAATTTAACGAATCGGCCTCCATATTGAAAGGGACCGCTTCGCGCAATATGTTAGGACTTGATTTTAATGCGATACCAGTGCTTGCTGATCCCGTAAAAGTGACCACATCCTGAAAATTGACATGATCTAAAAGACTTCGGGCACTTCCGCAGATTAATTGCAATGCACCTGCCGGCAAAATATTAGATTCTATAATATCACGCACTACAACTTCCGTAAGGTAAGAAGTCAATGTGGCTGGTTTGACTATGGCTGGCATACCTGCAAGCCAGTTGACAGCACATTTTTCGAGCATGCCCCAAACAGGAAAATTAAAAGCATTAATGTGTACGGCTACACCTTCTTTGGGCACCAAAATATGATGACCAATAAATGTGCCTCCTTTGCTTAATCCTATGGCATCTCCTTCTGAGTAATAGGGTAAATCTGGGAGCTTACGTCTGAGACTAGCATTGGCAAACAAATTCCCAATTCCTCCTTCGATGTCTATCCAAGAGTCAACTTTGGTTGCACCGGTTTTATAGCTGATCTGATAATATTTTTCTTTTCTTTCTAGGAGAAACATAGCCAATGCTTTGAGCATCCGCCCTCTTTCTTGAAAAGTCATCTTTCTCAGGTTTTTATTACCTGTTTTACGCCCATATTCCAGCATTTCACTGAAATCCAATCCGTTTGATGTGGCCGTTGCGATCAAATCTCCGGTACTTGCATCATATAAAGGCTGGCCTTCACCACTACCATCAATCCATCTACCTAAGGCGAAATTTTGCAACTTCATAATACGTCTGATTTTATTTGGTCTTGCGAAGGTACTCTTTTTACTGCCAATGTAGGCAAATAAAAATCATAGAATTTATCCTAAATTTTCGTTAATTACTATGCTCAAGATCATTTTTTAATGTAAAGTCAATATACATATTATACTCTCGGTCATAGCGATGATCGCCGAGTCCTATCGCAGCACAGG
>CALFYH010000349.1 GCA_937952155.1 uncultured Saprospiraceae bacterium | reverse complement strand
CAAAATGGATATCCGTACAGCTACTATAATCCATGCTGAGAAAATAGAAAAGGCAGACAAATTACTAAAACTTACCCTTGATCTTGGTTTTGAAAAGCGTACGGTTGTTTCTGGTATAGCAGCATATTATTCACCAGAACAAGTTATTGGCCAGCGTGTAAGTCTTCTAGCAAATCTTGCTCCAAGGAAGATGCGTGGAGTAGAATCACAAGGTATGATTTTAATGGCCGAAAATGCAGAAGGTAAATTAAGTTTTGTGAGTCCGGCCGCAGATTGGCAAAATGGACAATGTATCAAATAATGTCAAGTTCGACCAATATATTAAAAAAACATGGCCTTAGAATTACACCATTTAGGCTAGATGTGATTGACATTTTTATCAAAGCAGGTCATGCTATGTCATCAGCTGAACTAGAGGAGATGTTAGAAAATCCTGATAGAATTACGCTGTATCGCACTTTGAAGAGTTTTGAAGATAAAGGTGTAATTCACAGAGCTATTGATGGTACACTTACACAAAAATATGCTCTATGTGACCCGCATTGCGACGAACATCACCACCATGATGAGCATGTCCACTTTCATTGTCAGCTTTGCGAAAATACTTTTTGTCTCGAAGGTGTTTATGTACCTAAAGTGACTTTACCTAATGGATTTAAGATAAATCAGACTGATATGATTGTCAATGGAGTATGTGAAAAATGCGGTAAAATTACAGCGTAATAAAATAATTATTTTTTACCGCTTAGTTCTGCAATTTTATGTTCTAATTCGACCTCATCACCAGCTTTGTATCCTATGTGGGTAAACACAATTTCGCCATTTTCGTTTAGTAAGTAAGTTTGCGGTACAGTCTGGAAATTTAATGCTTGCATAAGATCTTGTTTGCTATCTGAAAGTACAACAAATTCCCAACCTTTACTTTGAACCATAGCGGGCACTTTAGTAAGTCCTCTTGCGTCATCAATTGTGATTGCTAGTAATTGTATATTATATTTTTCAACCCATTCGGCATACAATTCATTGATCACATCAAGTTCTGCTTTACATGGTGTGCACCAAGTCGCCCAAAAAGACACTACGGTAATTTTACCTTTTTTGGTATATTCGTCTGTACTGACTGTTTTACCGTCCAAAGATTTAATATTTATTGTAGGAAATGGGTTGTTACCAGCAAATAAGGCAACAGAATTCACAAACAGAAGTACACTAAAAATCATTTTTGAAAACATAATGGCTCTTTTTATTTTTAAGACTACAAAGCTGATTATTTTGTAGCAAAATTGATATTAATTAACTAAATTTTAACGATGCAACCAGTTTGGAAAGTTAATAAAATTGCTCCAAATCAACTTGAATTGAATCGGAGCAAAAACGTTTTGTTTTAATTTTAAATACAAAAGGTATTAATCCAAAGATTGGTTGTCGGTTGCTGCTCTTTTGACAAGTTCCTGATATTCTCTAGGAGTCAAGCCATCTAAACAAAAGTCAATTGGATTGATAGCTACACCATTGAGCCATACTTCATAATGCAAGTGATCGCCTGTGGACGAACCTGTATTTCCCACTTTACCTATGGTCTGACCTTTTTTAACTATGGCGCCTTCTTTGATCAGAATTGTGTTCATGTGTGCATATAATGTCTTATATCCATAACCATGATCTATCATCAAGTGCTTGCCGTATCCACTACCTGTTTTATTGATAGATATTACGCGACCATCACCAGTAGCTTGTATGTCAGTACCTTTGGCTGCAGTAAAATCAATTCCTTTATGAAATCTTCGCAATTTGTGGATTGGGTGAATTCTCATTCCAAATCCTGAAAGAAACTTTACATCTTTTTTTAACGCTGTTTCTCTGACTGGTTTGATAGATGGGATAGAAGCTATTTTTTTCTCTTTGATTACAGCCACACGATACAAGCTGTCTAAAGACTTTTTCTGTATATCTATTTTTAATTTAAGCGCATCAACTTTTTTGAGATTTTCTTTGATAAGTTTTCCAGTTTCTTTATAATTTTCTAAGACTTTGTATTTGTCATGACCTCCAATACCACCATTCCACAATCCATCATCTATTGGTTTTACACCCAAGATCATCCTATTAATCTGATTGTCCTTCTCGTGGAGCGCTTCAATTTTTTCTGTAAGCAAAGCAAACTCATCTTGCAACTGTGCTAAATAGAATTCTGCTCTTTTCTTATCTTCTTCCATCACTCTTTCTTTAGGAGTAGGAAAATATTGATATGCAACAACAAAAAGTATAACGGCTGTCAATAACACTGCGGACGTGAAATATATACTACGACGCAACTTGTCTTTACGAGAAAGTTTATGCTCCTCGTACTGCAAAGTATGCTCATTATATACGTATTTTACATTCTTCATTTTTACTTAGGTTTACTTTGAACAAATCCGGTTGATTAAAGATTTGTCAGAAAATACGGATATGAAGTGAAATTAAAAACAGTGTAAAAATAGTCAAAAATCTTGCGGCAAACAAATTTTTAGTCCTTGTTTTTTCAATAATTTTTTCCAAAATTTTATTCTTAGTAGATTGAAAATCAATTTATTTGCCCTGAATTCTGGTATCCAGAGATAAATATATTAAGGAGTTATTTAATATGTCAATAGTGTGACTTGCAATTATCACATAATTATTAAAGCAAGTTATTTTTTAATTGTTTTTAAGAAAGAATCTAAACTAATGATGCTTCTCGAAATGTTACTATACAATGCTTACGTATTGTTCGTAGCAACCAAATTTGTGCTTTGATGTATATTGTTTAATTTAATTAGCATTTTATCTCTATATTCGAAATATGCTGGCAAATCTGTCATGTTCATTGGCTGCGCTAATGGCAGTTTCTCCTTTAAATGGTTGACTTGTCTTCCGTTTTTCCAAAATCTGAAACAAACATGCGGCCCAGTAGAAAGACCAGTAGAACCTACATAACCAATTGTCTCGCCTTGACGAACACGTGCACCAGGACGGATACCTTTCGCAAATCTGGACATATGCAGATATTGTGTTTCGTAAGTATTGTCATGTTTAATTTTCACAAATTTGCCATTGCCACCAGAGTAAGTAGCATTGGTAACTACACCATCAGCAACCGCTCTAATTTCTGTACCATACGGAGCAGCATAATCTGTACCTAAATGTGGTATTGTACGGCCTTTGATTGGATGGAATCGTCTAAGATTGTAATTGGATGAAATACGAGAAAATTTGACAGGTGCTTTAAGAAAAGTTTTCCTAGCTGGTCTGCCTTCTGCATCAAAATATCCTTCATAATCTTTTGTCTTGTACAGCATAGAATAGTTTGCGCCATTTTCGTTGATATAACAAGCAGCTATTAGACGTCCTATTCCTATTAATTCTCCATCTATATATTTGTTTTCATAAATTAACTTGAATTCATCGCCTTTTCTAGTATGATAGAAATCCACAGAACTAGAAAGTGCATCTTCCATTAAATCAATTATAGATGGATTGACGCCATGCTCTTCTAACGCACTCCATAGTGATGATTCGATTCTGCCAGAAGCTAGCTGTTCGCATACTTCTACATTCTTTTCTACAAGATTTACGGTTACAGAATCACGAAGATTGCAAACAACGTATTTAAATTTATCTGGCTCATATACCAATGCCAATGGTTGGTCATCACATTCACTCTTTTTTATGATGTGATATTTAGCACCGACTTGAATATTTCTGATGTTGAATATTTTTTTAGCTTCATGTTCGAGCAACATGATCATGTTATTAGTAAGTCCATTTTCACTCAGGATACTACCAAAAACATCATTTTTTTTGATAACATTAGATTCAAGGTGAAAAGAATCAAGATTAAAACCAAATAAGTGATTTTTGTTTAATGATGTATTATTGTCGGCCAAACTTTTAAAGTTCTCCTTGTTTGGATTGTCAGCATGGTAACTGAGTATGATGACTGAAGCAATAACTAATGAAGCGAAGATATCAATATAACGTTTTCTAAGCTTACTCATTTTTAATGGTGTAAGTTTCAAAATACTACTGGTTTACGGCTATAAAAAAAACTAAAATTCTCTTTTTTGTCTTAAAGACTGCGCAAGATAGTCTCTGATGTTTAAACAGCCAAAAAAAATGTGTTAATGTTTGTTATTATTTATAATTTTTTACAAATAAAAAACAGTTCATTGCCTTGTCTTGGTGGTATGGAATGGTAACACATATCAATGGATAATATATATAGCTTTTTACCAAACAAGGTTTTGTATTCTTCTATATCACCACCAAATGGTGGTCCAGCCTTCTGAAAATGGCTAGCGAAAAGTAATCCTGCCAATGTGCCATTTTGTGACAAAAGTTCGACCATTTTATCTACATATCTGATTCGAAGGTCAGGATTGAGTGCGCAGAAGAAAGTTTGCTCTAAGATTAAATCAAAGCTACCGTTTATATTGAAAAAATCACCTACATAATATTTAATGGCGGATGATTCTGGTAATTCAGATTTTATTTTATTTATAGCATAGGGAGAAATATCGCATATTGTTATATCTGTAAATCCTTTTTCCAATAGATATGCGGCTTCATGATAGTGACCTGCACCTGGTATAAGGATTGATTTTGTTCTATCACCAATTTGGTCTATATAGTGTGTAAGTGCAGGCGAAGCCACATCCAACTTCCATGGCGTGTCTTCATTTTGGTGGCGTACATTCCAATATTGTTCATCAAGGATATTCATCTATTTTATTTTTATTCAATATCAAACACCTAGTCGGTAATAAAGTTAATTTTGCCGTGAATTATAATATTTGATGGAACAGAAATCATCTTTAAATTGTAAAGGCAAACTTTTGTCATTGGAAAAACCACTTGTCATGGGTATTATAAATGCCAATGATAATTCATTTTATAAAGGTTCACGTATCACAGATCCTGATCTAATATTAGACAAAGTTGCTAAAATGATTTCGGAAGGCGCTGATATTATTGACATAGGCGCCATGACGAGTAAACCTGGAGCTCAGTTGTCAGATCCAAATGATGAGCTCACTACACTTTTGCCTGTACTTAAAATTATAATAGCATCCTTTCCTGATATTATAATTTCAATCGACACTATTCATAGTAAGGTGGCGGAAGCTGTTTTGAATGAAGGTGCGTCGATCATTAACGATATCACTGGTGGCACTTATGATTCGAACATTTATGATATAGTTGCTGGAGCAAAAGCGCCTTATATACTGATGCATATCCAAGGTCTGCCTGCTAATATGCAGGTTGATCCACGATATGATGATGTGGTCATGGATGTTTCAAAATACTTTGTATCAAAAATAAGGATGGCAAGGGATGCTGGAATAGTGGATATTGTTTTGGATCCTGGATTTGGATTTGGAAAGACATTAGACCACAATTTTGAGTTAATGCGGCAATTTGAGGTCTTTAAAATTTTTGATTTGCCGTTATTGGCAGGTATTTCGAGGAAGTCTTTGATATGGAAATCTCTAGAAACTGATCCTGAAAATGCGCTAAATGGCACTACAGCATTAAATATGATACTTTTGCAAAAAGGTGCAAATATCCTTCGCGTACATGATGTAAAAGAAGCCATAGAATGTGTAAAACTTTATACACGACTTAAAGAGTAAACATTATTGCGGTCTTGATCTTACGGTCCTTTGTTCTATCCGTTTTTCGTATTTATCACCTTGGAAGATACGCTGAACAAATATACCAGGAATATGGATCGCATTGGGATCAAGGCTACCTGCTGGTACTAATTCTTCTACTTCTACGATGGTGATTTTTGCTGCGCCACACATACATGGATTGAAGTTTCTCGCTGTACCTTTGAAGATAAGATTTCCTGCTTCATCACCTTTCCAAGCTTTGATAATTGCAAAGTCTGCATTGAAAGCATGTTCCATTACATACATTTTACCATTAAATTCTCTAGTCTCTTTGCCTTCTGCAACCTCGGTGCCATACCCTGCAGGTGTAAAAAATGCTGGAAACCCAGATTGTGCTGCTCTGCATCGCTCAGCAAGTGTGCCTTGTGGTACTAATTCTACTTCCAATTCTCCACTTAACATTTGCCTCTCGAATTCTTCATTTTCTCCAACATAGGAAGAAATCATTTTTTTTATTTGTTTGCCTTGTAGCAAAAGGCCTAACCCAAAATCATCTACTCCCGCATTATTCGATATACAAGTAAGGTTTTTTACACCTGATGCTACCATTTGATTTATTGAGTTTTCGGGGATGCCACATAAGCCAAATCCACCGACCATTATGGTCATTCCGTCTTGCAAGCCTTTGAGTGCTTCTTCTACATTGGTTACTTTTTTTGAAATCATGGCTACTTTGATTGATATGGCAAAACTAAGCAAAATTATAACAATTCTTATGGTGCGGGATTGGAATTATCATTATGAACCTTTTCTATAGCATCCAAAATGTCTGGTGACAAGGTGATATCAATGCTTGAAATATTTTCTTTGAGCTGCGTCATATTAGTGGCACCGATGATAGCACTTGTAATAAAAGATCGTTGATTTACAAATGCCAATGCAAGTGTTGCAGGAGAAATTCCGAAATTTTCAGCGATTTTTATATACAGATCTGTGGCTTCATAACTTCTTTTACCATTGTATCGAGCAAGATTTTTAAATTGGTTTATCCTATCTTGTGGTGTGTCTAGTCCTTTGTGAAATTTGCCAGAAAGCAAGCCAAATCCCATAGGGGAATATGCCAAAAGTCCTATATTTTCTCTCAATGAGATTTCAGATAAACCTACTTCAAAAGCTCTATTGAGCAGATTGTATGGGTTTTGTATTGTCAATGGCCTTGGTAAATTATTTTTATCTGCTATGGCACAAGTTCTCATTACGCCCCACGGGTTTTCGTTTGATAATCCCCAATGCCTGATCTTACCTTGCTGTACAAATAGATTTAATGTTTCTATTGCTTCTTCAAAATTGTCTTGCCATAAAGTATCATGTTGCGTATAGCCGAGTTGACCAAAAAAATTGGTTTTTCTCTCGGGCCAATGCAGCTGATACAGATCTATATATTCTGTTTGTAATCTGGATAAACTACCTTCTAAAGCTTCATTTAACCTTTGCTTACTAAATCCCAGGTTATCACTTATGTGCTTCATTGCTAGAGAAGGCCCAGTCACTTTAGATGCAATAATAACATCATGACGTTTGTTTGATTTTTTTAGCCAGGTACCTATGATTCTTTCGGTGGAGCCTTGGGTTTCGGGTCGCCCAGGCACAGAATACATTTCGGCTGTGTCTATAAAATTTATACCCTTACTTACTGCAAAATCAAGCTGTTCATGACCTTCATCTTCTGTGTTTTGCTGGCCAAAAGTCATAGTCCCAAGGCAAATTGCACTAACCTTAATATTACTTATACCCAGATTGCGATATATCATGATTTATTTTTTATTAAGTTGTAAAGAGAGTTTTTGTGATAATTGTTTAAAATATCTTTATATAAAAAAAAAGACCCCCTTCGACTTTTCGAAGCGGGGTCCCATCCCAAAAACAGTAAATTCTTTATAGAAAACTTATTCTATGACGACCATTTTTCTGGTAGCTTTGAAGCTTCCTGCTTCTAGCGTGTAATACAATACACCACCTGTGCTACCAAGTTCATTTTTGCTTAAATCTATGCTGTTGTATCCTTTTCTGAAAGTATTGGTGATAACCTTAACTTTCTTACCGGTCACGTCATAGATTGTAATGCTTGCTTCAGATGATTCAGGCAGATCAAATCCAATGGTTGTTGAACCCTTGAATGGATTTGGTGTGTTCTGATATAGATTTGCACTTTCAGCTGTTCTATTGTTTACAGCCAATTTGACATTCATCAAACTGAAATCCTGTGCATAAGCTTCTGCAGGTGTTACTGCTGAATCTACCCATAATGCATTTTCTAGAGATCCATTGGCTTTAGCTTTTAGTGTCAATGTAAATACATTTTCACCTTCATTTATCGCCATTGGATTTTCTTTATTGTAACTTACAGCTATCATACCATTTGCCAATTTTGTAAATCCGAAGTTATTGTCAGTTACACCAGGTAAATTGCTATTAATAGCTACTAGGCTGAACAATTCGGTATCAAAGTTTACAGTAAACTGGAAGCCAGCAACCTCACTATTTTGTGAAACCACTACAGGCACGTCGATAGTTTGTCCTGATTCAAATGTTTGATTATCAGTAATTAATGCCAATGATTGACTTGTTCTCGTTTCAGTCGCGTTATTGTCAGCATTTGCTACTACATTTCCATTGACATCTCCGATTTTTACACCTATGAAGTTAATGATCATATCAGATTTGATATTTTCAATGTTGTAAACCAAAGGTAATGTTGCTGCTTGCGCTTCCAATGGATCAGTGAATTGATAAGACTTATCAAAGAACTTCCAAGAATCATTTGATGAGAACTTCGTAACTACTCCAAGGATAAGTTTACGCAATTCTGTAAGATCAGATGCAGTGATTTTTTTATCATTATTTACATCTGCTGCGATAAGTTTGTACGGTGAATTCAGTTTTTCCACACCAAGAATATGACGTTGGATCATAACTAAATCAAGCGTAGAAATGCCATTCAAGTGGTCATCATCTTTTGTAGGTGCTACTGTATAAGTGCTTCCGAAAGGTACGTTATTGAAAGTATAGATACCGTTATTAGCAGTTAATGCATTCATTTCAGCTCCTTGGAGTGCTACATTGACATCTTTGATACCAATATTGGATTCAGTCATGACATCACCTTGTACCACCAATCTTGCATTATCTTCATCACACACATCATTGTTGTCTTGGATTGTGATGAATGTAGAACAGAAATCTTGAACCAATTCTCCAGTAGGCGTTACCACACCTACATAGATGTTAAGGTCGTTTCTACCTAAATCATCACATGTGAATGTTCTACCTCTTACCAAAACTGGATGTTTCTGTGCATCCAAAGTGATTGGTGCGAAAGAATGGTAAACTGTATATCCACATGGATGCGAACTACCGTTGTCAAAGTCTTTAGCCCAAATTTCTACCATACCTGAATCCGCTGTACCGTCGTTATCTGTGTCCATTGGCATCAAGCTAGAAGCAAGACCATTAATGCAATAAGGTGTTGGAGCCTTGCAATTTGCAATGGTAAATAACTGATCACATTTTGTGATATTGCCGCATCTATCTTCAAAAGACCATTCGATTCTATGAGATCCGATTGGGTAAGTACCACTTGCATCTACTGTATTCACTCTGCTTGTACCCACTATTGTAGCTAAACCTGATTTTGAGAACCTTGAGTCTAAAGAGCCACTTGGAAGATATTCAAATACTTTGTCATTATTCAAATCAATTTTGTATGTGTATCTCAATTGATCTGTACAAACGTCGTCGGCAGTTGCTATCAATTCGATATATCCTGCTGCGCAATTCGGATCATAAGTACATACAGATTTTGGTGCACAATCTGAGATAATTCTTGGTTTTACAGGATCGTAAACTTTAATCACTTGTGTATGTGTCCAAGTAACATATTCATATCCACCGCCTGGAGTAGTATATTGTTGACACCAATCGATTACTGTCCAATGTCTCAAGATTTTGAAACAAGCTTCACCGTTAAGGTTATTGAAAGTAAAGATTTGGTCTTCGTAATCTGCACCAACCAAGCTACAAATATTGTCTGCAATAAGATCTGGTCTTCCTAAGAAATCAGGATCGAAAGCTTCATCATTAGGATCTTCACAACCTTGAATAAGTGTGTCTTTAGGCCATCTGTTCGCATCCATTACAAACGGATATTTATGCCCAGTCACCACGATGATTTGTGTACATTTTGCGGTACGTCCACCAGCGTCAGTTGCTGTAAAGTTTCTTGTAATTTTACCTATTCTACAGCTATTCAATTCGATAAGTGAATCAGTTGTAATTCTGGTAGGTTGGCAATTGTCATAAGATGTAGGCCATCCGAATGATGCTGTTAGTTTTGCAAGATCGAAATAATCATTACAAGTAACAGTCATATGCGGTGGACAAGTGATAGCTGGTGGCAATTTATCTTGTACAACAGCATTTACCATACAGTCATTCCAGTTTCCTGCTTTGTCGATTACTCTGAATTGTACCATGTGGTTTGTTGATACATCAGAACAGCAAAACTGTGCATAAGTACTGAATCCACAAGGATCTGTGATTTCTACTACATATAAAAATTCTTCAGCATCACAAGTATTATATCCGAAATCTTCCCATTTGCCATTAGCATCAAGAACACGTACATAATCATAATCATTGTGGCCATCAACTACATCTTTAGGATTGCCAGTATTCCAGTTTCTATATGTTGATGTTTCACCACTCAACCATGCGAAAAGTCCTTTTTGTTTGATATCTCTTAATCCAATGAGGTAATCAGCTTCCAAATTCCATTCGCCAACTTTACCATATAACCATTGGTCTTCTGTATCACTATTGATTGCGACAACATATCCACCCATCGCAGCAGCTGTTTTGACAGCTACGGCAGGAGTTGCTTTATGCTTAGAGATATAGTAGTAATGTGGATTTGTTTTTCCAACATTTACAAACTCACCTAAGTGTGTAAAGCCAGGGAATTCAGGTGTCTTGCATGGTGTACAAGCTTGAGGATCCATTCTTCTTACTAACATTTTTGCAAGTTCGCAATCATCATAACTTCCATCATCAAATGAAGATGCTGGTACCCAAGCTTTGCCATCAAGAGTTAATCCAATAGTTGTATTTTGATCGCAAATTGCTACTGGAGGTGTATTGTCTTCTACAAATATAGACACTGTCTGAGAAGTCTGATTGTGACACTCGTCAAAAGCTGTATATGTGATTTCACTACATCCTACAGGAACTGGAATGTATCTATCTGCATCCGATGGTTTTAGACCTTTGATAAATCCACCACTGTATGTAACATCATATGTCAAATTGGTTGCACAATTGTCTTTCAACGTTGGTTTTTGTAATTTATAAATACCTTCGCATGTGTGTCCGTTTGTTGAAGCAAAATCAGAAGGTTTAAGGTTTGTGATTACAGGACCTTTTGAGTCTATAATTTCAATTATTTGGTAAAATTCATTGACACTTGATTCGCAAGACCATTCAAGAATTTGCCACTTACGCATTATTTTTTTAACACACTTTATAGTAGGGAAGTTGGTGTCTTCATATGTAACATAAATATTACAATGCTCACTATCAGGTGTCAATTCCACATTTGATGGAATTGGGCCGCTGATATTGCTTACTGTAAGCTGTGTCCATCTTTCAATATTATTTGTTCTTACTCTGAAGCAGAATACATCACCTTTTGAAACAGGAACTACAACATTTGTATTATATTGTGGCGTAGCACCAGTACCTGCTCCACCAACTGTAAGGTTTGTGACAACGCCATTTAGAGTATATTGAGCATGATCACCATTGTAATTACCTGGAGGTGGCATAGTGCCCATCATTTCTGCGTACCAGTCAAATTTAAGGTCGCCATCTTTTTCGATATTGATACAAACCTGCGCTCCTGTGACTGCTCCGCCACCAGTTCCTGTTGTCCCTCCCGCCAATACCAAATTATTATTGCTTAGAACAACATCTGTGGTACCTTCACCTGAAATCGTGCGCATCCATGGTGTCAATCCAGGATATCCAGTACCAGGATAAGTTATTCCATTTGCTACAATCGAAGTAGGTGATGGGTTACCATTTGGAAGTTTTGCATATGGTGCATCGCACTCTAACTGGACATTTTCCAATCCAACAATATCATCAAAATCCAATGATACTACATAAAATACAACGCTACAGTCAGTTAATGAAACATTTCCTGATTCATCAATTGCACGGTAGGTTCTCTTGATCATTTTTAATGTATCAGGTCCTGCAAATAAATCAGGCCTATCACATTCATTTACAACTATTTCTTCGTTTACCTGAAATACTCTAGGTGTGTGACAATTATCAAATGCTACAGGAATGAAACTGCCCAAACTAGGACATGTTACCACACAAGTATCTGGCTCAATACTTTCCCATGTAGGTTTGAATTTATCTTCAACATTGATGGTAGTCCAACAAGAATTGGTACCATTAGCGGTTGCAACTTTACCATAGATTGTTTTGCCTATGTAAAGTTGGCCATCAATAAGTTCAGCTTCTCCAGTACCGGAATCGATAATGCCACCGGTAGGAGTTTTCATTAATGTAACCACTGCCGTGGAATAACCACCACAGGTAGAGCCATTGGCTAGTATTTGTTCTGCAGTGATGACAGCTTCACAATTGTCATCTACAGAAACCTGAATGGCACCTTTACAAGCACAAGATGGTGTCTGGGCCATCGTACTATTCATGATGCCAACAAATAGTACTGTAATCAGAAAGAAATTCCTGATTAAAGTGCTAAAACGTGTTGAATTTGATTCATTCATGAGATCCAAATTTTGAGTTTTAAGAAATAAAAATTTTACTGTTATGAGATTTAGATGTATAAGAATACACGCCTAAGCCCCAGTAACTTAATGGTTAAGAAATAAATACTAAAAGGATGCAAATGCCCTTTTAATCTTTTGTTTCTACTATGCTAATCTAAGGTTGGAAAAAGAAATATATATATAACAACTATGCATAATTTAAATTATGCACACAGTAATCAGAAAAACATATATAAATGCTTCTGATTTGTTTTCAGCTTAAGGTTAAACTATTATAAAATTCAGGTTGGATAAAAATAGTAGGTTCAGAACAGTTTCTCACGCTATTCTACGGCAAAGATAAAACGGATTACACATAGATCGGAAGAGCGTC
>CALFYH010000348.1 GCA_937952155.1 uncultured Saprospiraceae bacterium | reverse complement strand
AATAGCAGTTCTAGCCACATTATTAAACGGATCTTGCTCAGTTAAACTCCAACCTGATGTTTGACAATGCGTCCTTAAAGCAAGTGTTTTTGGCTTTTTTGCATCGAAATCAGAGACTATTTTCGCCCAAAGCAATCTACCTGCACGCATCTTGGCAATCTCCATAAAAAAATTCATTCCGATTCCCCAAAAGAAAGAAAACCGAGAAACAAAATCATCAATATTTATTCCTGCCTTTATTCCTGCTCTTATATATTCCATACCATCAGCTAGTGTATAGGCGAGTTCGATATCGGCCGGTGCACCAGCTTCATGCATGTGATACCCACTGATAGAAATACTGTTGAATTTAGGCATATTGACAGCAGTAAAACCAAAAATATCTGATATGATACGCATCGAAGACGCTGGTGGATAAATGTAGGTATTGCGCACCATAAACTCCTTCAAGATATCATTTTGGATCGTGCCACTGAGTTTATCCATCGAGACGCCTTGTTCTTCAGCAGCGACGATATAAAATGCCAAAACGGGTATTACGGCGCCATTCATGGTCATAGATACTGACATTTCATCAAGTGGTATGCCGTCAAAAAGGATTTTCATATCTTCTACAGAATCTATCGCAACTCCTGCCATACCTACATCGCCTGTTACTCTGGGATGATCAGAGTCATAACCACGATGTGTGGCTAAATCAAAAGCGACCGAAAGCCCTTTCTGACCGGATGCAAGATTTCTTTTATAAAATGCATTGCTGTCTTTGGCAGTAGAAAATCCGGCATATTGTCTGATCGTCCATGGCGCAGTCAGATACATAGAACTATAAGGTCCTCTTAAAAAAGGTGGTGTCCCCGCTTGAAAACCGATATGTGAACAATCTTTGAGATCATCCTTAGAGTAAACCGGTTTAAGAATAATACCTTCTGAAGTTTTAAATGACTTGCCAGATTCCATGAAGTAAAAAATTATGATGTAAAGTTATGGTTTTGTGATTACAATTTTGAAAATATTAGAATTGATTAATGATGAAATTATTAATCAAAAATCTATACACCAACTTACTGCAGTAAAAAATCTATCAACTTTATATTTTGATTTGTTCCTTATTTTTAATTTGATATCGTTGATAAAGTCTCTTCTGTCGCCTCTTATTACTCCATGGTTTAGGAAGAGAACATTGTCTATCATGTATTGTATTTCATTTCTAGTAGTTTCATCTTTATCAGTGTTGGGAATAAACCTATGAGTATTTTCGTCGTACTCAAAGTACTTTTCTGGAGTGTAGTCTTCTAAATCAGGTTTTAAATAAGATAAAGGTTGATTATTGTTTTTTATAGAATTAATCTTTGCATCAATCATAAATAAATTACTCCATAACCAATACTGATTTTTCTTGAGATGAGGATCGTAATGATCCATTTCACCAGAATGCTCCACTCTTTGATATTCTGCACTATCATCAGATATATATTTACCATCGACCCAAAGGGCACTATCATATAATTCCTGAGGACATATCCATCGTTCTGTATAAGCACAAACACCTAGTTGACATCGATACAATTCCATTGCTACATCATCGTAATATGTCCTTGACTCTGGGTGCTTTTTGTTCTTAGATTCATAGTTATTCACCCAAGTTTTATATTGAGTTGATAAAAGTGCATCATAATTCTTATCAATTTTTCTCATACTTTAATTCCAACTTGACAATTCTTTAGATAATTTTTCAACTTTTTTAATGATTTCCTGTGCCTCAGCTTTACCAAGCTCTCCTTTTTTTTCCAATTTTCTATACTTGACATTATAAGTGGCCAATTCATTCAATTTTTCTCGACGTAAAAGAGATCCATCATCTTGAAGATCAAATACTTTCTGTAAGATATCATCCCAACGCATGAGTTTAGGATTCCATTTGTAATTGTCTATATGATTTTCGCCTTCATAATATACTTCCCTATAGACTTTGCCTTCTTCATTAAATTTTAATTCTATAATCTCCCAAGGATCAAAACTAGCTGCAATGATAGGTGAATGGGTTGCATAAAAAAACTGACAATCAACTCCCAAGCTCGAATAATAATCTACAATAGTCCTTTGTAAATCAGGATATAATGATCTCTCTGGCTCATCGAAAAGTATGATGGTGTTTTTGGGCTTTAGTAAATATAATGGTAATGCACTCAAAATTAGCTGTTTTGTACCAGTGCTCCAAAGTCCGTTAGGGATTTCATTTTTGTTATAATCCTCCACCTTAATAAATCCAATATCATCTTTTGTTTTGATATCAAGCTCTGTTTTAACTTTCAATTTAAAATTAGCCAGAAGTTTATCCAAACAATTATCTGCAACATCTTTTATTGGATTAAACTCCGTATTTTTCCAGACTTCGAGCTTCTTAAGCGCCTTCTGTATGGTTTCAAGATTGTTGGAAGATTGCTCAACAGTTTTCGAAATCTCCTGTCTGATTTGTAGTTCTTCTTCTTGATATTTTTGAATTTTATCTAAAATTAAATTCCAAACATTTGCAACTTTATGTTGACTGAAATCTATAACTTCTGAAATAAATAATTCTTTATTATTTTCAATATTAAGGTCATAATTTAGGGTTGAAGGAAAATAAATCAATTTGTTTATTTTTTTCTCATGCCAACTAGCCAAAATAGAACGTGCATTTCCAATAATTTCTGTATTATTATGGTCATTTATTAAGTCGTAATTCCATGCTAAACCATCATTCCATATAACATTAAGTTTGTATTTAATGCCTTTTAAAACTATTTCGAACGTAGAATTTTGTATTAAAACATGCGAGTCAATTTTTTTAATAATATTTGTTATTTGTCTATACATTTGAAAGGATATCAACTCCAACAAAGTCGTTTTCCCTGTTCCACTTTGGCCAATAAAACATACCTTATCCAAAGGTTGACCTTCTTTGGTGTGTCCTTTCGGATAAGTAAGATCAATATTAAAATCTTTAAATTGATGAAAATCCTTAATTTCTATCTTGGATATCTTCATAATATTTCATTGTAATGTACACTGCAAATATACAAGCATAAATAATACTTAGTGTTTCTATTTTTAAATTGTATAAAATTGATATGTATTTTTTAATATGATGAAACATTCTATTTACCCACTTAACTAATTCCAAAGGCAATTTTAACCTTATTTTTTCATAAATTTGCCCCATCATATATACAACCCATGCAATACCTATTACTGGAAAATGTAACCAGATCTTATGGCGAGAAAGTACTATTCAAAGAAGTAAATTTATCTGTCAGCAAAGGAGATAAAATAGCGCTTGTCGCCAAAAATGGAAGTGGTAAAACTACTTTGCTTAAAGTAATATCGGGAGAAGAAGGCTCTGATGGCGAAAATGCCAAAATTACCATTGCCAAGGATATCAAAACTTCGATTCTCAAGCAAGATCCCGTTTTTGATCCAGAAGCGACCGTCATGGAAACCATATTTGACTCGGATAATGAAGGAATAATTGCAGTAAGAGATTATGAAAAAGCGCTAAATTCAAATGATGAAGCACTCTTGCAAAAGTGCGTAACTCGTTTAGAAGACCTGAAAGCTTGGGACCTTGAAGCAAAAATACATGAAATTCTCAATAAACTACTGCTCACCGATCTCAATCAAAAAACAGGTGAGATGTCAGGAGGTCAGAAGAAACGACTTGCTTTAGCTCAGATATTGATAGAAGAGCCCGATTTTTTGATCCTAGATGAGCCGACCAATCACTTGGATATGGAAATGATAGAATGGTTGGAAAATTTTCTTCAGCAGCCCAATCTGACAATTTTTATGGTTACGCACGACCGGTATTTCCTTGAGCGTATTTGCAATGAAATAGTAGAGCTGGAAAACGGACAAACCTACATGTATCGAGGCAATTATTCTCAATATCTGGAAAAAAGACAAGCACGACTGGCCAATGATGCCATCACGTTAGAAAAAACAAAAAAGCTTTTTTCGAAAGAATTGGAATGGATGCGTCGACAGCCACAGGCAAGAAGTACCAAGGCAAAGTCCAGGATCGATGACTTCTATGAGATCAAAGAGAAAGCTCAGGTAAGATTGAATAATGATGAAATGAAGATCAACATTGCTGCGTCGAGACTCGGATCGAAAATTTTGGAATCGCACAATATTGTGAAAAGCTTTGGTTCAAAAAAAATATTAGACGGATTTACTTATAAATTTAAAAGAGGTGAAAGAATCGGCATCGTTGGCCAAAACGGAACCGGTAAATCGACATTTTTGAAAATTTTGACCCAGCAAATCCAGCCCGATGGTGGTAAAATCGTTATCGGAGACACGATTGTTTTTGGGTATTATACACAAGATGGCTTAGTAAGTCAAACAGACAAAATGGTCATCGATGTCATCCGAGATATTGCCGAGTACATACCTTTGGACAAGGGATTGAAATTATCAGCCGAATCACTTTTGGAGCGATTTTTATTCCCACGCCCACAACAAAGAGTATAGGTGTCACAGCTGAGCGGTGGCGAAAAACGCAGGTTATATTTACTGACCATCTTGATGAAAAATCCCAACTTTCTGATTCTCGATGAGCCTACAAATGACTTGGATATCATTACGCTCAATGTATTGGAGGAATATCTTTTGGATTTTCCTGGTTGTCTCATCATAGTGACCCACGACCGATATTTTATGGATAAGCTAGTGGATCACTTATTTATTTTAGAAGGTGATGGCCAAATAAAGGACTACAATGGAACATATTCTGAGTATCGAGAGCTGAAAAAGTCAGAAGAAAAAGCAAAACAAATATCACTTTCTGAATCCAATGTACAACTCGACGAAAACAAGGGTAAGGCCAGTTTTGAACAAAGAAAAGATTTTGCCCGATTAGAAAAGGAGATAAAAAAGCTCGAAGAAAAGAAGGCAGAAATCACAGCAAAATTTGATGATGCGACCTTATCACCTGAGAAAATCATGGAATTGTCAAAAGAGTTGGATGGTATTGTAGCACAGATTGGAGAGAAAGAAGAAAAATGGTTTGAGCTTGCGGATTTGATGTGATCTCCTTCTCCAAAAGTAATTTAGCTATATTTTTTATTATCAAAAAGTATCAATTTTTTATTTTATTTATAGTTTTGTCCCAAATTTAATTTTGAGCAATTATGTATAAGTTTTGTGTAGCCTTATTTTGTTTGTTATTTACAACGATTTTGTCAGCACAGACAGAAATCAAGTTAGATAAGATTGTCAAAAAGGATTATAATGTATTGGATGTAAATATTAAAAAAATATCTGATAAAGAAGTCGAGTTTAGCTTTCCAAATGAAGACATATTAGTTACTTTGGATCTTGCGAAAGTGGCAAAAATTACATTTAAAAGCGGTAGGACAGAAGTTTATAATGTACAAGAACAGGAGTCAGTAACAAATTCGAAAGCAAAGTTAATATTTACAACTATTCAACCCAATAGTATTGCTGTGCTCCCAATTCCCTTCATGAATACTGAAAAAATGAGAACTTCTGAGGAAATGTCGAAAACAGCACAAAACGATCTTTACAGCAAATTATTGGAAAAGTCTTCAAATATCTATCCAATTACAATCCAAGACATAAGGATAACGAATAATCTTCTCAAGAAATCTGGGATAGAACTTAGTGATATTGATCAAACTCCGATTGAAGATTTACAAAAAATACTTGGGGTAGATAATATATTGGCGTGTAAAGTTAA
>CALFYH010000347.1 GCA_937952155.1 uncultured Saprospiraceae bacterium | reverse complement strand
TTGGAGACTTTATGTCAGAAACGATCTGCAGTATGTCCCTTCTTATTATAAATTTTATGATACTAATGTACCGGACAGTATTAATTCATCATTTTATCACGGATTAGGCAATGATACTAGAGGTATTCGTCGATACACCAATGTACAGCATATATCGGATGGTTTCTATCTCCATGGTGAGAAGATAAAGGGTATAAGCGGAAGAGCTGGTATTGTTTATGATCATTTTACCATAATCGATGATCCTACACATATCAAACGTTCAGACCTGACGGTGACCTTCGATGGAATTGTCCCTTATAAATCATTTGAAATAAAGACGAAAGGCAAGTTAGGATTATTGGCAAATGCGGGAAATTTTGACATTTCAGGAGATATGCAGGTCAAAATTTCATCATTAGCGACATTATCTGGTGGAATTCGAATATTCCGCACAGAACCAAGTTATCGCTCTACCCTACTGAATCTCAATTATTTAAATGTATTTGACACTAGTTTTAGCAAACCCTTTGGAACTATATTAAATGCTGAATTGAATATTCCAAAATTAAAATTTAATGCAAGTATAATACAATCTGTCATTAACGAGCCTGTTTATTGGCCTTCTACTGGAAATGCCCAACAATATAATGGTGTTTTTTCTATGACTTATTTGCGTATTAAGCAAAATATTAGTCTTGGTAGTTTTCATTTGGACAATGAAGGCCATTTGCAACTTCAAAGCACTAGTTTATTTCCTTTACCCAAGTTTTTCTCTACACATCAGCTTTATATCCAAGGTGAATTATTTCAAAAAGCACTTGAGTTTAGCCTAGGACTAGATGCTAGATTGATACCAGCATATTCAGGTCCTTTTTTCCAACCACTTTTCGGTAGTTTTAATCAAAGTAATTCATCACTTCCATTTTATCCTGCATCAAATCTATTTATAGCTTTACGAATTTCAACATTCAGAGCGATGTTTATAATGGAGAATTTTAGCCAATATTTTAGGAATGATTACAATTTTGATGTCATAAATCATCCACAATTCGATCCAAAATTAAGAATGGGATTCCGCTGGCTATTAAAAGATTAGTCAAAAAAATCAAAACCAATGGATACACACATGTTTAGAATCATTGTCCAGATTGTTTTATTTTGTAGTTTGATAAATACTATCCATGCGCAAGATAATGGAGTATTGCATGTGCACAATTTGCCTTATTACAATTTTGGCAAAGGTGTAGGTATCACATCTTCTGATAGTTTATTCCAGTTTAATATTCGTTTCAGAATACAAAACAGATTTTCATACATTCATAATGAAGGAAAAGATGATGCATTTGACGGGCAGATCAGACGCCTTCGTTTGAGATTTGATGGGTATCTGGGTGATCCAAGGTTTATTTATTTACTTCAATTATCCTTTGCCCCAGGAGATGTGGGCGAGATAGAAGAAGGTAGCAATATCATACGTGATGCTGTAGGCTTTTACAAAATTAATAATAATTGGAATATAGGCTTTGGGCAAACCAAACTTCCAGGCAATAGACAACGTGTAAATTCAAGTGGTGGGTTGCAATTATCTGATAGGACTATCAATAATTCGAGATTTAATATAGATCGTGACTTTGGATTTTTTATCAATCATATCAATGAAGTGAGAGACAAATTTTCTTGGAATGTTAAAGCATCAATCTCAACCGGTGATGGGCGAAATTTCACAAAATCACCTGATAACGGTTTGGCTTACACGGCTAAGCTTGAATTGTTACCATTGGGCAAATTTGAAAAAGACGGTGTTTATTTTGAAGGTGATCTCATCAGAGAAAAAACACCAAAGGTCATGGTCTCGGCTGCATACCATTTTAACCATAAAGCAAAAAGACAATCTGGGCAATTGGGTGATTTATTGTATGAATCGCGTAATTTAAAATCCATTCTAATTGATGGTTTACTCAAGTACAAAGGATTTGCCTTGTCTGCCAGTTATATGAACAGAAATGTTGACAATCCTATTACAACAAATACACTTGGCGATCAGGTCTTAGTTTATAAGGGTCAGGGCGTCGATGTGCAGAGTAGTTATTTCATTTCAGATAAGTGGGAATTAATCGGTCGATATTCAGAACAACACGCACACAAACAGATTGCAGCATATTACCCTGAACAACAGCAGTATATTTTGGGTTTAACAAATTATATCTGGGAGCATGCCTTCAAGTTACAATTTGAAGCTGCTTATGATCGCTTTAAAGACAATCAAACTCTTTCTGTAAAAGATAATTTTTACCTGAGATTCCAGATAGAAATGGGAATATAAGTGAAATTTAGTTAATAGTCAGTCTGCTATTTCAGAACCTTAAATGTTGTTCTCCTATTCGTTTGGTGTTGGGCATCCGTACATTGATCGCATGGACAAGCCACAACAGGTTGCGTTTCGCCAAAACCTTTTGCAATTAATCGGCGACTGTCAATACCTTCTGCAATAAGATAATCGATAGCAGCTTGTGCTCTTTTTTGTGGCAATTCTGTATTATACAATTCTTCGCCTCGACAGTCTGTATGGCTCGATAGTTGGATTTCTATCTGTGGATTGTCATTCAATATTTTAGTCAATTGATTTAAAGTTGGCATCGCTTCAGGACGAATATCCCATTTGTCATAGTCATAATATATGTTTTCCAAGTTTATTTCTCTGTCTGTATATATTTTATCTAGGATCAATTCTGTATTGATTGTTTTAGAAAATTCCTTCTCTGCAAACCGAATATTATTTGTTTGAATTTCTAAAGTTGCATTTAGATATTCCAATTTTGCGCCAAGAATAGTTAACTTTTTACCAAACGGAATTTCACAATAGAAAAAGCCATTATTGTCAGAATAGCCATCTTTGATTTTAGTACCATTTTCATCGGTAATTTTGATTA